>JAYWMS010000161.1:0-2928 GCA_035873215.1 Nitrospirota bacterium
CTACAACACCATTTCGCTATCCCTACTACATACCCTAAGACAGGAAGCTGTCACTGTAGGGAATGTTGAAAAAAGGCGTCAGCGGCGTTCTCAGCCCTTTGTCGTGCTCACGTACTAGGGCCCCGTACGCTCCGCGCACCAAAGCGCCTGCGGCCTTGCTGAGCGCACCTTTTTGAACATCCCCTAATGTCCTTGGCAGTTCATCAAATTAGTCAAATGCGAATGGCATTTGGAAAATATTCCGGTTTTTCAACTGTCACTGGATCACAAGGTGTGTTCGCCGATTCTTTTGCCAACACCACTCTTTCGAGACCAGACAGGCTGGGCGTTCTTCTCCATAGCTCACCACGCGAATTCTGGTGTCTGGAATCCCTAAGTCGATAAGATAGGATTTCACCGACTGGGCCCGTCGCGCGCCGAGAACGAGATTGTATTCAAATGAGCCTCGTTCATCACAATGCCCTTCCACTAAGACCACCTTTTGAGAAAATCTGGATTGCATCAGGTCCGCATTGGATTCCATATAAATCACGGCATCGGTACGAACATTCGCTTTGTCGAAATCAAAATAGACGTCCTTCAACTCTTTGAATTTCGGTGTGACGGGAACTGGATCCGGTTCGGGCGACACTGCCACCAGCGATTCTTCAGAGAACAGCGGTTCAGCAAACATCAACGGCTCAGGTTCAGCCAGCATCGGCGGTTCTGGAACAGGTTCAAACTCAAATACGGGAGGCAGCTCGGGTTCAGCCAGCATCAACGGAGGCACCTCTGGAAGGGCTGATGGCATTGGTGGATCCTCAGGGAGAATCGGCGGTTCGAGAAGCCTGGATGCTTGTGGAGGAAACTCCGGCATAATCGGTTCTTGAGCCACCACCGGCACTTCCTCTTCAGTGGCTTCATTCAGGATACTGTCCTCGTCCCCTAGGCCCACTCTCATGAAACTTGATGAACACGCGGTGCACAAACACAGCAGTCCAACACACCCTATCATCTTCAGATGAGTCTTCAATCTCGTCCCTCCATGGTCAATCTGTTGAAATTGGAGTGTCCTGATTTCCAACTGCTTCCCACGAACACTCTCCAACAAAAATGGAAACATTATTTAGCTTCACAAACAGAATATCTTACGTCAAGAGATCAGAAAGGGATTTTTAGGGAAACTCCAAAGCATTTCTACATTGCCTAACACTGCCTTTCGCCCCCCCAACCATTAGGAAAATTCGGTGTTGCGTAAAGGATCATACGTGAAGGAAATATAGGCATCCATATTATTCAAGACGGATTACGGGCCACTGATCAGGGTTTATTGTCTGAAAATCACGGTTTATGGAGGACAGAGTTGAAGAAGGAATTTAATAGGGGATCAACACTTAGGGTCCATCAAAAACAGTCCATGTCGATTCACAGGAATCGCCTGTGCACCCCAACTCGATTTTGTTCGCCACCGAACACATGGCGGAAATATGTTGAGGGAGAACGGTAAAGAGACCGACTACGGTTTGGCTATGATGTAACCACACGGTCAGGTCATGTGTTCCACTGTTGGTAACCCGCACACACACGTTCTGGGCCAGCGCACTATCATAGGCCGACCAGGTCTTGATACTGGGTTGTTCGATCGACAACGGATATACATCGGTCTTTACTGATGCCATCATCGAAGTCACGCCACTGAACGATTGCTGCGGCATTATGAATCCCGTGCATATCAGAATAAGGCCAAGTAACCAGCGGACATACTGGAAAGACGCCCTGCATGTAGTGGAGTTGTGAATCATTGGACCAATACATGTCTATGTCACACGGGGTGAGTGTCGTAAAGCCACGTCCCGTTTGATGAACCTTCTATACACTTTAGCGCTAGGGTTTCGGAGAAGTAAATTCCTCGTTGGGAGGGAAACCTACGCAAATGAGGACCCTCGGCCGGCACGGCCCATCCAGCTCGGAATGCCTCCGTGGCTCGCATCAGGAGGCACAAGCGGATAAGAAAGACACAGGGGGTTTTTACCCACCTAGAAGGTGGCAAGAGGAGGCGAGAAAACACCTGACGATTTACAGGCTTATCGGAGAAGGTAAGAGTATTTTGCCATTCTCACAGGCTGCTGCCGACGTTTCCACCAGGAAAGTGACAACGCCATCACACCCCATCCACTCATAATCATCAGCAAAGAATCAGGTTGACCGGCTGATTGATGCATCAAATTCGAGGCATTTAACATAATGCGATCAGCGGTCGCCGGACCATCCGCGGCCACGATGGTGGACAAAGATCCAACAAGCATTCCGACAAATAATCGAATCATGGCATCCTCCGTCAGTAAGGGTGGCTGATGAAAATTTCGTTGATACCTCCCTTCTTTCAAGGACCATGCCAATCGATCGCACGCGCTGGTTCACCACCTAACCCTTTGAATTAATAGGCTGGCGAGTCTGCGTTGTTTGACGAATGTCCAATTCTGACTCCCATACCTGTAAAAAACCTTAACAGGGGGATTCGAGCAACCGACACCGGTCAACATACACCCGGCACAAACACGCAAAAAGGGAATAGAAAGACATTAGTTAGGAAGGTGTAAAGAAAGCAGACGTTACAAAAACTAGGATCTCAACCACACATGGAACGCAGCGAGCTTAGGTAGTTGGATCAGAAATTAAAGAAACAAGAAGTCAGAACAGGCAGGTGGGAAGAAGGAACGAACAACATTCACATGCAATCAAAGCAGTTAACGCGCGACATTATGGATCCATCACCTGACGGCATTCATTTTCCAAAGCCTCTTGAGCACGCGCAAATTCCTTTTCAAGCGAAGAGAGCACCACATCCCTTTCAGGGAGTTTCCCGTCATAACCTTGTCGCTCCAGTTTGGCAGCCGCGTACTGGAGTCGCAATGCGCCGATGTTTCCGGAAATGCCCTTGAGCCCATG
>JAYWMS010000171.1:0-7349 GCA_035873215.1 Nitrospirota bacterium
AACATGATGACCCTCTATTTTGATCGCAAAACCAACAAGGAAAATTTGAAAGCGGTGAATGCACATGATTATGTCGCCGTTGCAATTGAGGATGAAACCACCGAAGCGCAGCCATTTGGCACCGGACGTAAGATGGTTCGATCTGTTTACGTCTTAGAGGGGAGCAATGTGTTAGGGGGGGCAGACAATCCCAACTTTGCTGGCGGATTTGGCCAAGGTACAGACATGACCAACTTCAGAGGTATCGCGGCCCCTGTTGCTGGGTATACCGGAGTTCCTGAAGGCGGCATTCAAGAGGGCGCGGTCAATAGCGGCATCACCTCAAGCTTGGGTGTCGTGACGGGTGCTGCCCCTTGTTGGCAATGTGCTCCTCAGCCGGACACCGTCAATACGAGAACCGCTAAGACTATTGCGACAGACTATGGTTCCGATCGTGCGAATTTCAATAAAGGGACCGTGCAATAAGTTTTTTCGATCTCGTTTAGTTTTATAAAAGGAGCGTGTTGGCCTATTGGTTGACACGCTCCTTTTGTATTGATGGCTTCCCTACATTCGAAAAAAATGTGAAGGGCGTTCAGGAGTTAGTCTGAGGCCTCTTCCCCATCAACCACACACCCGAGAATTTTACTGATGAGTGAGAAACCGGTCTCAGATGAGGAAATAGACCTCCGTGGGGTTATTTGTCCGTATAATTTTGTGAAAACCAAGTTGAAATTGGATACCATGCTTCCCGGTCAAGTTTTGACTGTGTTATTGGATGATGGAGACCCCATTCGGAATGTGCCGCGGAGCGTGGAGAATGAAGGCCATGCCATCTTGAATCAGGAGTCTTTGGGGGCTACACACCGCGTCTGGATTCAAAAAAGTGAAGAGTAATCTGCCGCTGAGTCTTACTGCTTTTTTCGTTTCATTTTTTTCTTCCCTTCAACCACAAGCGTGATTTCTCCCTTCCATGTTTTCTTCTGACATGCCTGCATGATAGTTTCGGCAGGACCTCGAAGAGTTTCTTCGTGTGTTTTCGTTAATTCGCGTGTCAGGGCTATGCGACGTTCCCCCAACGTTTCATGAATCAAACCCAACGTGTTCATGATTCGATGGGGGGTTTCAAACAGAATCGTGGTTCTGGGTTCGTCGATCAGTTCCTGGAGGAGTCGGGTTTTAGCCGCTGATTTTCTTGGGAGGAATCCTTCAAAGCGAAACGCATCCGTTGGTAGTCCTGAGATTGACAAGGCTGCCAGTACGGCTGACGGGCCAGGGATCGGAATGATGGGGATGTTTTTTTCGATCGCCCGCGTGACGAGATAATAGCCGGGGTCTGAGATCAGTGGCGTGCCTGCGTCAGAAACTAAGGCGACTGATTGACCTTCCAGCATACGTTGAAGGAGTACAGGAGTTTTTTCTTCTTTATTAAAATCGTGGTAGCTGGTAAGCGGCGTGTGGATTCCATAGTGAGCACATAACTTTTGGGTATGTCGGGTATCTTCTGCTGCGATCACGGAAACTTCCTGGAGGAGGCGGTGAGCTCGATAGGTGAAGTCCTCCATGTTTCCTATTGGGGTGCTGACGATGTACAGTGTGCCGATCATAATCTTTGTCTGTTCCTGCTCTAAAGGCGTGCAGTGTATCGTATCTTGGAGCTGAGATGATAGTTGAGCCTGCAGCCTTGACCACTTTTGTTGAGGGTCTACTGCAGATGTCTGTGCTATGGTGGCAATTTGAGTTTTAACCTTGAGGAGAATGATTGGGATGCTTAAGAACCGTGTGGCATTGGTTACCGGAGGTGGCGAAGGCATTGGACGAGGGATTGCTGAGGCGTTAGCAGAGCGAGGGGTCCGAGTCGCCATTTGTGGGCGGAGGCCTAGACCCTTAGAGGATACTGCTCAGCACGTACGAAGTTCTGGTGGCGATGCGCTCGCTATTACGGCAGATGTGACGAAACGTGATGAGGTTCAGCAGGCTGTGGCCACGATTGTGAAGGAATGGGGACAGATTGACATCCTGGTGAATAATGCGGGGATGTCCGGTCGTACGCCTATCGACGATCCAGACGATTCACGGTGGTTGAATATCCTTCAGGTCAATCTGACCGGTTCTTACCTGTGCACTAAGTTAGTGCTTCCATACATGAAAGATGCCGCCTATGGAAGGATCATCAATCTTTCTTCAGTCTTGGGACGCTTTGGTGTGCCCGGCTATGCCGGATATTGTACGGCGAAGCATGGCATCATTGGCTTTACCAAAGCGGTGGCCTTGGAAGTGGCTGGCCGAGGCATCACCGTCAATGCGATCTGCCCGACATGGGTTGATACGGCTATGGCGCGATTGGGAATTGAAGAAACTGCCTCGGTGTTACAGATGTCACCTGAAACATTTCGCGAGATGGCCATCGCGGCTGTGCCAATCAAGCGTATGGCCGATGTGAGTGAGATTGCAGCCACAACGTTGTTTCTGTGTTCGCCTGCTGCAGCGGCAATCACTGGTCAAGCCATAAATGTCTGTGGAGGTGCGACGGCTGCTTCCGGAGGATAGCGCACCTTACGAAATCCTCATGTTCTGTCTTCGGTCCCTTCTCTACGGTCATGTACTGATTTCCTTGACCTCATTGAGCAGCCAAACTATACTTTCGGCTTGGGTCTTTTGACCTATATCCAGCTGCTTTCGGCTTGTAACAGGACGCTACAAGGCCTCATCCGTTTACAATCCCGATGAGTGTGGGTCTTTCAATTTTCCCCGAAGGCTATCACGACGTCTATCAAGTTGAGGTTGAGGTCCTAACGCATGCTGCTATTACAGGTCACATTAGTCTTGTACTTCATCGGAACGGTGTTGTTCCTCCTGTATCTGGTGAACCGTTCCGATAGGGTCGCGAAAGTGGCGGTCGGGGTCGTGGGTCTCGGCTTTGTGACTCATTCAGGTGGCCTCGCCCTGCAACTGTTTTCGGAGAATCAGATGCAGTGGGTGACTTTCCACAAAGCGATGTCCTTTTTTTCGTGGTCCTTGGTTTTGGTGTATATAACTGTGGCATTACGACAGAAACTGTATGTCATCGGCTCGTTTATTTTTCCGCTTGCATTTCTTGCTTTGGTATCTACCGCAATCCTTCCTTCTGAGGCACCTGCATTGAATCCCATGTTTCAAACCGTCTGGCTCCATGTCACCTTGAGTATGTTGGGAACCGTAGGTTTTGCGGTCGCCTTTGTGGCAGGGCTGATGTACCTGATGCAAGTGCGGCTTCTCAAGTCGAAACAGTTCAATGTGCTGTCATACAAATTACCGCCATTAGATTTCTTGGATGCCCTGAATCAACGGTCTATCCTGCTCGGATTTCCGTTTCTCACCATGGGGATTCTCACGGGCGCCTTGTCTGCCCAGATTACGTTGGGAACCTACTTGAATTGGAATCCTGAGCAAACGTGGGCCCTGGTCACGTGGGTGTTCTATCTTATCGTGCTCATGGGGCGGGTGACGATGGGGTGGCGTGCGCAAAAAGCAGCGTACTTGACTATAGTCGGTTTCGCTGGAGTGATCCTCACATTTTTGGGTGTCATCTTAAAAGGGCATGGGGCTTCGGTAAGCTGATGAACATTATCACTGTGGGGTTAAGTCACAAAACGGCTCCCGTGGAGCTTCGGGAATTGTTAGCTATTCCCGATAGCCGAATCGGTGAAGCGTTGACCCGCCTGCTTGCATATCCTGGTGTGAAAGAAGGCATGCTGCTCCAAACTTGCAATCGTGTCGAGGTGTACGCGGTGGTTGACGAAGCGGAAGCCGGTTTTGCCAAGATCCAGGAGTTTTTGGTCGAGACGCACTTATCGCTCTCTGCGGAACGGCTTCTTCCGCATTTATACTGGCATGCCGGCGATCGGGCCATTTTTCATTTGTTTCGCGTCACGGCCAGTTTAGATTCTATGGTCGTTGGCGAGCCGCAGGTTCTGGGCCAGGTAAAGGACGCCTTTCGTGCAGCGCTTACGCACAATGCCAGTAGCATTATTCTCAATAAGGTCGTGAAAAAGGCAATTTCCGTCGCGAAACGGATTCGTACGGAAACAAGGATTGCCGAGAATGCCGTATCTGTCAGTTATGCCGCGGTAGAATTGGCGAAAAAAGTCTTCAGTAATCTGTCTGCCCGAACCGTGCTTTTAGTTGGAGCCGGGGAAATGGCCAAACTGGCAGCGCAGCATCTTGTGAATCATGGTGTTCGGCAAGTGTTGATTACGACGCGGGATGCCGTTCGTGCTCGGGAGATGGCCGATCGATTTAACGGAGTGTCCCTTCCCTTTTCCGAATTTCGTGCGGAGATGGGCAATGCGGACATTGTGATCTGTTCTACGGGAGCCTCTCACTATTTGATCGGGGCCGAAGATGTCCAGCGAGCGGTGAGAGAACGTCGGAACCGACCGATATTTCTGATTGATGTGTCCGTGCCGCGGAACATTGATCCAGCTGTTCGCGATGTCCATAATGCGTTTCTTTTCGACATCGATGATCTGGAAATGCATGTGGAACAAAATCGTGAGGAACGGCGTCAGGAGGCGACAAAAGCTGAAGGCATCGTCGAAGAAGAAATTGACGTCATTCTTCAATGGCTCCAGTCGTTAGAAGTGACACCGACGATTGTTGCTCTAAGGAGTCGAGCCGAGAAAATTAAGCAGGCCGAACTTCAGAAGGCGTTTGGCCGACTGGGCAGTCTGTCGTCTGAGGATAGAGCAATGATCGAAGGGTTGGCTTCTAGTATCGTGAATAAACTGCTTCATGGGTCTCTCGTGACGCTAAAATCCTCGGCACAAACCGCCAATGGATCCATGTTTGTAGAAGCCGCTCGGCGTTTCTTCGATCTCGAGGCCGTTGATTCATCCAACCATGTATCAGCAAGCGATGATCCCAATGAATTGCCTTCCGACGATGGCCGGTCTATGCAAAAAGGAGGCAGTGACTCTGGGGAGCCTAGTCGGGAAGCACCGCCAGTCTCTCCACGCTCACATACACCGTAGTCGAAATCAGGTATCATCCTGCGCTCCAACCGGATTGCATTTATCACGACTCCGAATTTGGAAGAGAGTCGTATGGCTGTTCACTACTACTAATAAATGGGAAACGATGAAGTTGCATCTTTGAATGTTGTAATTCCAATGCGGTATGGGGAAGGTGGTAGCCTTTGGGGAAAGCGTTGAATGGTGAGCGGACGAGGTTGGTCATTGGCACGCGTGGGAGCCGCCTGGCTCTATGGCAAGCCGGATGGGTGCAAGCTCGTCTTCAGGAACTTGCTCCAGGTTTGACTATCGAGATTCAACGCATTCGTACGAGCGGAGATAAAATTCTTGATGTGCCATTGGCGAAGATTGGCGGGAAGGGGCTTTTCATCAAAGAGATCGAAGAGGCGTTGTTGAGAAAGGAGGTGGATGTTGCCGTTCACAGTATGAAGGACGTGCCCTCTGAGCTACCGTCTGGCCTTGCGATACTTTGCGTGCCTCCACGTGAAGATCCTCACGATGCGTGGATTGGAAAAGATCGGGTCACATTGACTAAGTTGAAGTCGGGTGCCAAGGTTGGAACCAGTAGTCTTCGACGTCAAGCGCAACTATTGTCTCATCGTTCTGATATCACGATAAAGATGCTTCGGGGAAATCTTGACACGCGTTTGCGAAAACTTCAGGAAGGCGAATTTGACGCGATCGTGTTAGCGGCTGCGGGACTCAAACGATTGGGTTGGGATGATCAAATTACTGAGCTGTTGACTCTTGATGTGAGTTTGCCGGCTATTGGCCAAGGGGCCTTGGGTATTGAAAGCCGAAACGATGATGATTTTGTTCGACAGTTACTGGTGCCACTCAACCACCATGAAACCCACGTGGCCATATCAGCTGAACGTGCCTTGCTGGCGGGTCTTGAAGGTGGCTGTCAGGTCCCCATTGCCGGGCATGCGGTCGTGGAAAACGACACAGTGACGATTCGTGGTTTGGTTGCCAGTGTGGATGGAAAGCGAGTTATTCGCGATCAGGTGACCGGACCTGCTAAAGAGGCCAGCCAGTTGGGCGAGAAATTGGCCGGACGGCTGCTTCAAGCCGGGGGTGATAAGATTTTGAATGAGATTTACGGTCGCGCATGACCAATAAGGTTCTCACAAAAGGTAAAGTCTACCTTGTTGGGGCCGGTCCAGGGGATCCTGGATTGTTGACCATCCGGGGTAGGGCGTGCCTCGAACGGGCCGATGCTGTGTTGTATGATCATCTAGCGAATCCTGTCCTTCTCCAGTATGCTCCAACACATGCTGAAACAGTTTATGTCGGGCGATGTGGGCGCGGAGCGTATCGTCCTCAAGAAGAAATAAATCAGATAATGCTCGAACGGGTGCATGCGGGGAAATCTGTCGTGCGTTTAAAAGGAGGAGACCCTTTCGTCTTTGGACGTGGAGGTGAAGAGGCAGAATTTCTTGCGGACCACCGCATTCCCTTTGAAGTGGTTCCCGGTGTGACGGCTGCTGTAGCAGTACCTGCCTATGCTGGAATTCCAGTGAGCCACCGCACACTTGCATCGACTGTTGCATTTGTCACTGGTCATGAAGATCCATCAAAAGGCGGGACGGTTCTGGAATGGCCGCGACTGGCGTCGGTTGATGGCACGTTGGTTTTTCTCATGGGTGCTAAAAATTTACCGACCATCGTCCAACGACTTGTTGAAGAAGGGAAGCCGTCTGATACACCTGTGGCCTTGATTCGCTGGGGAACGTATTCGCGTCAACAAACGGTCATCGGCACATTGTCCAATATCGTGGAGTTAGGAGAGGCGGCCAATATCCAACCGCCGACCGTCATTGTGATCGGTGCCGTAGTCAAGCTCCGTGATCGGCTCAACTGGTTTGAAACGCAACCCTTGTTTGGAAAACGAATTTTGGTCACTCGCGCTCAAGGTCAAGCCTCTGTCCTGTCAGGATTATTACGGGGGTATGGTGGCGAACCCCTTGAATGCCCCACGATCGAATTCATTCCCCCTGATAGCTGGACTGATGTAGATGAGGCCATTCGGCATTTAGAGACCTATCAGTGGTTGGTGTTGACGAGCGTGAATGGTGTGCAACGATTCATGCAGCGTGTTTGGGATCAGGGTCGTGATGCGCGTGCTCTTCATGGGTTGCGGGTATGTTGCATTGGCCCACGAACCGCAGAAGAATTGGAGACCTTTGGCGTCAAAGCTGATATGGTGCCTGTGGAATATCAGGCGGAGGGTGTGGTTGAGATCATGAAGGTAGCGGGTGTGGCACAACAAAACGTGTTGATTGCCCGCGCGGCTGAAGCTCGGGAACTCTTACCGGATGAATTGATTGGGTTAGGTGCAAGAGTCAAAATCG
Organism: Nitrospirota bacterium; assembly: GCA_035873215.1. Taxonomy (GTDB): domain Bacteria; phylum Nitrospirota; class Nitrospiria; order Nitrospirales; family UBA8639; genus JAYWMS01. The sequence continues at coordinate 7,346 of JAYWMS010000171.1, forward strand.
TGAC
>JAYWMS010000201.1:0-3363 GCA_035873215.1 Nitrospirota bacterium
GGGATTGATCTGGAGTTGGCCCGTAGGGAGTTTCAAGAGAGTCCGATTTATCAAAACAATTTGGTGAGTCAGGACGGAAAGACCACTGCACTGCAAATCATCTTCAAGCCGGATGATACCTATCGTGCACTGCTAAAAACCAGGAATACATTGCGTGAGAAAGAGGCTGACTCTGGGCTCTCATCTGAGGAAGACGCGCAGCTTGATCAGGTTACGCGTGACTTCAACGAATACCATTCGGGTTTCGTGGAAGCCGAGCGGTACGATATTGAGCAGGTACGCCGTATCATGGATCGGTATCGCCAGCATGCCACGTTGTATTTGGGTGGTGTGCGGATGATTTCGGCGGATATGATCAGTTTTATCTCCCATGACATCGCGGTGTTTGGCGTCGGGGTTTTATGCTTTTTGATCGGGGCCTTGCTGTATTTTTTTCGCAAGCTGCGATGGGTGCTTTTGCCGATATCGTGTTGTTTTGTGTCGGTCAGTGTGATGGCGGGATTTTTGGCTTTCATGGATTGGCGAGTGACGGTCATTTCGTCCAACTTCATTTCACTCCTCCTGATCATCACGATGTCCCTCACGATTCATCTTATCGTGCGGTATCGCATCCTGGCTGAACAGAATCCTGACATGGATCAACAAACGCTCGTGTTCGAAACCATGCGTGATATGTTCAAGCCGTGTTTCTATACGGCGATCACGACGATCGTGGCGTTTTGTTCGCTCCTTGTGAGCGATATTCGCCCGGTCATTGACTTCGGGTGGATGATGACGATCGGCATCATGTTCGCGTTTGTCCTGAATTTTGTCTATTTCCCGGCGGTACTGGTCTTGCTTAAACCTGAACGGGGGACCGCCCGTCCTGATGCGACCCGATCGTTGACTCTGGCGATCGGGGCCTTCACCCTCAACAATCGAAATGCCATTATCCTGGTGAGCCTCATCGTCGCGTTGTGTGGAGCGATGGGTATCTCTATGTTGAAGGTAGAAAATCGCTTCATCGATCATTTCAAGAGCACGACTGAAATTTATCAGGGCATGGAGTTGATTGATACCAAACTGGGGGGCACGATTCCCTTGGATATTATCATTGATGCTGATGACGAGTTTTTTATGGAGGAGAACAGTGAGGCGGAAACCGAGAGTCTTTTCGATGATCCGTTTGCCGAGGCAGCTGAATCCGAACCGGTGACTTATTGGTTCACGGGCGAAATGTTAAGTAAGGTCGAGCGAATCCATGATTACCTGGAAAGTCTTCCAGAAATAGGCAAGGTGCTATCGATTGCGACTGGTATGAAAGTGTTTAAGCAAATAAATGATGGCAAGATGCCAGAAGATTATGAACTCACGTTGCTCAGGAAGTATATTCCGCCTGCAGTCAAGGAGGCGCTCATCGATCCCTATCTTAGGGAAGACGGAAACCAAATTCGTATCACCATGCGGTTGATAGAATCTGCCCCCACGCTCAAGAGAAAAGAGCTGATCGAGAGCATTCAACTCTTTCTGACGCAAGAGATGAAGTTTAAGCAAAAAGATGTCCATGCGACTGGCATGGCGGTGTTGTACAATAATTTGCTGCAAAGTTTGTACAAGTCTCAGATTCTCACGCTTGGTGTAGTCTTCATCAGCATACTTGGGATGTTCATTGTTTTGTTCAGGAGCCTGTCGCTTTCAATTCTTGCCATTTTGCCCAATATGCTTGCGGCGAGTTCTGTGTTGGGCTTGATGGGGTGGTGGGGCATTCCCCTGGATATAATGACGATTACGATCGCGGCAATCACGGTGGGGATTGCCGTGGACCATGCCATCCACTACATTCATCGATTCCAAGTAGAATTCCCCAAGTATCGAAACTATCGGGAGACCATTCTCGCCTGTCATGGGAGTATTGGCCGGGCCATCTACTATACTGCGCTGACGATTACGGTGGGGTTTTCGATCCTGGCACTCTCCAATTTTATCCCGACCATTTATTTCGGACTCCTCACAGGTTTTGCGATGATGGTTGCACTCCTGGCCAATCTTACTCTCTTAGCTGCGTTGATTATGTTGTTTAAACCTTTGGGTGCGGAAGAGGCTGGAGAAGTGAGCGAAACCTCATAAGGCAAGGGGCTTTTGCTCTGACATGCGTTTGGCATCTGTGGTATCCCATCTCAGGAAACCCCTCGTCTGTCCCATCAATCCTAGCCTGTTTGTAATTTGTGTGGAAGATATTTGTCCTGTCTAGGATTGCAAATAACCTATCATTGCCGTCAATATTGTGTTCAGGACAGTCCGATCCCTTCACCATTTCCGTTGTTGGAATCAGCGTTGTTTGTGTCCAAGGATTTTTAGAAAGGCAGAAACGGTGTGAGTCAATCGACGGTCTCGTTCTTTTTCTGACAGGGCGGGCGCAACTCCTACCAAAGCCGGGAGCACATAGGTCCCAACGATCATCGCTCGAAATTGTTCCGCTGCACCCAAAGGGTCTGAGATGCGTACCTGGGATGCTCGTTTAAGCGAGGCGAGGTATTGGCCTAACCCTTCCGTAAATCGTTGAGGTCCAGTCTCCCAGAACACTTTTCCCAATTCAGGAAACTTGGGGGCTTCTGCTAACACGGTTCGAAAGAGCGCGATCCCGGTTGGGTGGAGTGCGCGATTGAGTAAAAAGTGGGCGGCTTGTTTGAGTACAAGTTTTGGAGGTCGGGTGGAGGCGAAGATTTCTTCAATCATTATCGGACCACCTGCCTCGTTACACATCATGATCATGACCTCGGAGAACAGTCCTTCTTTATTCTGAAAGTGACTATAGAGGGTTGGTTTAGAGACACCTGCGTGGTTTGCGATGGCATCCATGCTCGTCGGGCCAAAGCCGTCCTCCAAGAACAGCTTTCTTGCAGCGTTGACGATCATCTCGCTTTTGGTCAATGACGTCGCCGAGCGTTTCTTGGGAGTGGCCTTTCTCAAGTTTGTCCTTTCAGGTGACGACGTAACATTGACTAAACCGTATAGTTAAATTATACTACACCGTGTAGTTTAATTTGGCAAGTTATTTTTCGGCACACATTGAGGATTTGTTTAGAGCGAGAAGTCCTGCATGTGTCGAAATTCAAGGGTTGCGGAACGCGCGACGAAGTGCCAAATCGAGAAAGTCGATTATTTAATTCCAAGCATGAGAGGTACTATTTGTCCATCCCAGAATCTAGACCAATAGAAGGTGGAAATACGTTGAACGGAGATGCTCGGGTCGTGAAGTTTGCGCATTGGGTCATTCGGTGGCGATGGCCGATCATCGCATTGTCAGTGCTGATCCTCATTGGCGCGGCCAGCGGTGGGCGTTACTTGTCCATGTCCACGGATTACCGCATATTTTTTAGCGAC
>JAYWMS010000236.1:0-3248 GCA_035873215.1 Nitrospirota bacterium
CGGATTGAATGCCCAATCGATGCAGTTTAGGGCTAAGTCTCCCGAGCAAGTGGCGCAAGAAATGGATGTGCTTTCCAGCCGGTATGATACCACGCGCTTTCGACTCGTCGATAACATCATCGACTTGAAATACATCGACAAGCTATTTGGCAAGTTTGCTTCTGGCCATTACGACCTAGATGTGTTTTTGGAGACGAAGGCCAATCTCACAAAGCAGCAAATTCAAACGCTGGCACAAGGTGGCGTGAAGTGCATGCAGCCGGGCATTGAAAGTCTCAGTGCAACGCAGCTCAAGGAGATGGATAAAGGCGTCAGTCCTTTACAAAATATTCAATGCTTAAAATGGAGCCGCTATTACAACCTTGATGTGAACTGGAATATTCTGCTGGGTTTTCCGCAAGAAACCAATGCCGATTATCAACGACAGATTGAACTGATTCCAGCTATTTTTCATCTCCAACCACCTGAAGGGACCGGCAAACTTTGGCTGGAACGGTTCAGCCCATATTTCATGCGTCCCAAAGAATATGGAGTCCGAATCACCGGGCCGGGTTCAGCTTATGAATATGTTTATGATTCGCGCAAAGTCGATCTGAACAAAATCGCCTATGATTTTGAATATGAGATTGACTGGAAAGTGGATCCGGCTTTATACGACGAACTCGTACAAACAGTAGCTGAGTGGAGACGACGGTACTTTTCCCCCAATCGCCCGTTTCTGTTCTATGCCAAGGCTATGAGCTATGTCACGATTTATGATGGACGGACCGAGCAACCGACAAGCGAACGTTTTAATTGGCCGGCCTCTTATATTATTGAACTCTGCAATGAAACGCCGAAAACTATCCACCAAATCACACGCGCTACCTCCGAACATCTTCCTGCCTCAATACCCGATCCAGGCAATCCTGTTGAAAAGGTCTTGGCGTCTCTCGTTGAGAAACGACTGTTGGTGGAAGATAAAGGCCGCTATTTCACACTCGCCCTCCCCGTCAATCCAAACCTCTAGCGAGGAATTTACCGTCCCACCTGGACTCAAGTTGGAATCCACGCTAGACTTTCCTAGGTGACTTGCGTACATCATTCTAGTAATAGACCCTTAGTATTCATCTAGGATCAGGGAAATCATGGATGGGACCATTTCAATCAATTTTTCCCGCTTTGCGTTACGGTTCTTTTTTTCCTCCCAGCCAGCTCACAAAGTCTGGGCTCTTTGCAGGAAAAGAGAGAGGCTCCTCCGGCCCCCAAAAGAACTTCTGAGGGACACTAAAGGGTTTGTTAGTAGTAAAACGTCATCAACCTATTGAGTGATGAGGCTTCAGTCATATGAATTCGGAAGAAATAGTTATTGATACCTCAAAAAAATCCATTAAGCCTCTGTTAATAGGGATAGGCTTATTCACCGGTGTCCTTTTGGCGTTTGGCATTGGTTCACAGTATTGGCCAGTCTCTACCCGAGTTACCCTGGATGTTGAAGTGAGTGGTGCGGAGTGGACGTTAGGACTTTTCCCTTCCCCGCAAATCTTGAAACCCATAATGGTTGAGTCCGTCTCCTTTCAAAAATTTTCCCGTGTCGAGTTCAAACCTTCCTCTTTACAGGTAGGAGATCCTGGTCAATATGACGCTGTGACTGAACAATTTTCTCCATCCGCGTGGAATCCTGTCACGGTTTTTGGCGATATCAGATTATCTCCCAAGAATGAGGAAACCCTCATCAGGATCCAACCTGTGGATCAGGCCGGAGAAACCCTTGGAACCTTGGGTTCTATTCATGTCAGGGAAGAGACGAATGTGACTATTGAAGTTGCCAAGAACGACCCAAGAACCGTAACCGTCAAGATTTTTGGACCAGAATCCAGCGTCCTTTTTACCCCCAAGAAGCCATTCGAAATTATCGCTGACAACACCAAACTTGCCGGCCTCAAAAAATTTCCCTTTATCTACAAATCGTCCCTCACCTTTCGACCAGAACTACCAGAGTATCGTCCGCATATCGAAATCAAAGGGACCAAACATCAATTGGTGATCACACTGACGGTTTCACCTTCTCAGCACCCTACGGTGTTATCCGAAGAAGCAATCCCCATAAAAGCAATCGATTTTTCCAAACAAGATGATTCCGGTCAGGCCGTGACGACGTTGGTGGGTCCGGGAAAATTAGAATTCCCAGATTTTTCTCAATTCTCAGCCAAGACGATAGCGGGCAGTGATTTTGTTCACATCGAGCCCTACAAGATTTTGATGATTAATCGGATTACCCTCTTACACGACAAACCTGGTTTAATGTTTTCCCTTGATGGAATCGCAAAAACTATTCAAACGGGATCAAATGGATCATTCATTGATCATCGAGTGTCCCTATCGGACAGTCTCTGGAACGATCTCCAACATCAGTAAGATGTCGGGCATTGGTTGAGGCAAAAATAAATCTGCCTTCCCTTTCCTTTTTCTGATTCATTGTATCTATTTGGATACACCACTGTATCTGATCGATACAGTTAAACGTTTAAACGTTCAGCCAATCCATCCATCCGTAACCTTTTCAAGTAGTTAGAACTGGCATCATTTCTGCTTCTTCATGTGGGGGGATGCGATCAGGATGGATCATTGGGAAGGGATGCATGCATTCCGGCCTATCGCATGCAAGAAGGTTTTCAATTCCACCGAGTATCTCCCCCTCCAACCTAAACGTCCTTGTCACCCAAGCAAGCCGGGCAAAGTTCGGAGCGTACCAGGGATTAGAATGATCCCTCGACTTACTTAACAGGAGGAAAGAAAATGTCTCGATTGGTCCGCTTTTGGCTGTTCATCAGTTTCCTAGCAATAAGTACTTGGGTTTCTGGGATCAGCCCAGCCGTAGTGGATAACGATCATAAGTTCCGTTCCCTCAAAGGCGATTTCAGTCTGGCTATGACTCGGCATTGCGGGGAAACCCCTTTTACAAGTTTTTGGGAAGGGGTACTGCACTACGAAAAAGACGGGACGGGCGTGTTCACGGGCATGCGGCAGCGACAGGTTGGCCCCATCCTCCAAGATGAGATGACGTGCCCTTTTCCCTACACCCTGAATCCTGATGGGTCCTTCACCCAATCGATGAATTGTACAGGGACGTTGGTGGCCAGCACGGGACCGACGGCGCCCATCGGAGGGATGCACGCCGATACGGGAATTGTGCTCAAAGGACGAACTTTTAAAGACTCTGGATCGCGCGGTCTGGTTTTGGGAGATACCGAGTTAAATGAAGAAAT
>JAYWMS010000249.1:0-5275 GCA_035873215.1 Nitrospirota bacterium
GCCAGAGCCGTCCAAGCCCCCGCCCTCGCTCGACCCCAGGTGACTCAGGGCATGATCCAGATTATCGACTGCCGAGAGGAGATCTTTAGCGAGATTCTGGTGCCCGCCGCATGCGCCCCTGGGGAATTGGACATAGCGCTACTTATCGGACGTGAATCGGGAAACCCAGTCGTAGAGTAGCCCGGGGCAGTTCCTGTGTATGGCGAATTATTAATCACCGCTGCCAGATGGCCAATGACGAGTTTTGCTCAAGCTGTCTTTATGGTCAAAAACCTAATCGGGCTTTACAATAAATTAATTTCCAGGAACCCAATTCCCTGTTCTTGAAGCCTTCATCTAGATATGAGAAGTCACAATCTCCTTGAAAACAAAGGGATTGGTGAGGTTTGAGCCTCAAATCCCTGCTTTCTCAAGTGATAAATTCCCTGTATTTTCCCTGATAAAGAAGAAATCCAAAGAAATACGTTCCCTGCCTTACCGCCATACCGTGAGTCACTGACTTACAAGCGGTCCGATGTGGAGATTTTGATGAACTGAAGAGAAGATTTCGCCGCTGGCTACTGCCCCCCGGTAGTCACCTGCGAACCCCCGGTCCTTCTGGCGGGAATTCTGCACCAAAGAGAAATCGCTGCTGCTGACTGGGTCCACCGCCATTTGCACCAACCCTATGCATTTCACAATGAGGATAATAGTACAGGGCCCACTCATCATTGACGTGGGACTCAAACGGGGGTTGTGAAGGGGGTGTTCCACCTTCATTAAGTGACCCAAGCGAAGCGAAGACATGAGGGGGCTTGGCCTCCTAGTGGGAGCACGTGACCAATCATGTCAAGCGGCGACCTCGAATGCCCACCCCAGTCCGCTGCAAACTGCCGGTCTTTCCAGGACTCTAAAGGGTTTTGTCAGGTTAACCGGATTTTGTCAGATTGGCCTGATGATATACCCAGAACCCAGCTATCAGCGCCACCGATTTCCTTCTGAAATTATCAGTCTCTTTGTTTAGCCTTACTATCAATTCTATCCTAGGTTCCCTGAAGTCGAAGAGAAATTGGCCGAAGAGGCATCACCGTCACGTATGAGACCAATTGGCAATGCGGCGAGATGTTTGGACCTGACTATGCAAGCACGCTCCCAAAGCGCCAAGGCTGTCTTGAACACACCTAACATATCGACAAAGTATTGTTCTTGATTCAACGACGGCGGGCATATCTGTTGCGAGCGGCTGATTTAGGTTGAGATGCGACTGATATCCTCGTGCAACCGCGTCGCAATCAGCAGGCAACCGAACGGTTTTTCTGTCGCCTGCTACAAGGTCAAAATGGTGAACCGCTGTGGGTAGCCACCGACAAGCTTCGAGGTAATAATGCAGCTACATCGAACGGTGATGCACTGTATGGCGAATACGTCCGAATTGTCTTTGCCACAGGCGAACTTGACACTACCGTTAAAAAAAGGGGGAGTTGCTTGAGGGTACGGTCGAGGCTCCTCGCTCATGAATAAGCACAGGACACTCGCCGCGAATCCCCCCTTGGCGCACACTCCCCCATCCACACAAAAGCAGGAACCGTGCCAGGGCCAGGAAGCGATAACTATTTAATTTTATTGAATATGCTTGGATTGATGATTTCAGGGTTGTATCGAATGGATACACCTTTTTTGTCATCTGTATCTAAACAGATACGATTCCAAAGAAGACAATGTAAAAGAAATTTTGGAATATTTTTTAGTAGGGAACGAGATGTGGCGACATGCATTTTGATTCACAGCTTAACGAGATCGCCTATTTATCATGAAGGCCCGGTCGTGATTGTTTAGAAGCTCTTCGCGGCCTGTTTAATATTTAGGGAACCTGAAACATGATTACCAGGGAGAATGATGGATGGTACACTAGGAACGAGTTATAAACTGCTGACGCCTGAATTGTGGAGTGATTGTTGGGAAACCTTTTCAAATTTCATACATGCCCTGGGACAATGTTGACAGTTGTTTTGACCAGCTGGTTGCTCATCATGCCCCAATCACTTTTGGCGGCACTTCCTCCGCGTCTTCATTTTGAGTCCCCTGAAGACTTGCAGCCACTTGTACAACGGCTTCAGCAAGTGGATTCTCATCAATTTTTGGCGATCATGGATTTGGTAGGTCTTCAAAAGCCTGGGGCACCCATTCGGGTGATCCTTGCACCGGATGAGTCTGACCTTGCGCAACAAGTTCCCGAGTGGATTGTTGGGTACGCGGTGGGACAGGCCTCCACGATCGTGCTGTTAACGGACCGGGTCGCCAACTATCCCTATGATTCACTCGAAGGGGTTCTGTTCCATGAAATTGGGCATATTCTGACTCATCGGGCCGCGGGTGGATACGATGTGCCACGCTGGTTTGATGAAGGCTTAGCCATGATCGCCGCCCATACCTGGGATATCGAGGAACGTGGACGCTTGGTCTGGGCCATGGTCTCCGGCCACCCGGTGTCATTTGACGAGCTGAACGAGTGGTTTGTCACCGATGGCCCCTCCGCCCGACGAGCCTATGTCATCGCTCATGCGTTGACATTGGATCTCCTCGATCGAGCACCCCCTGATCTTCCCAAGCATCTGCTTGCCCGGGTCGCCTCAGGCACCCCGTTTCGGGACGCCTTTGCACAGACTACGTTTATGACAATTGAACACGCCGAAGCCACATTTTGGAAACAGCACACGCTTTGGGATCGATGGGTCCCCGTGGTGACGAGTTCAGGGATGGTGTGGTTGTTGATTACGACATTAGTTTTTTATGCCGCAAGAAAGCAGCGGAAACGGACCGCCGCTATTCAAAAACGCTGGGAGGAAGAGGACCTGGACCTCTAGCAGGGTGGTGAAAAAGGAGGTGAAAGTATCCTTTTTACCTCCTACAACTGTACGACTACCCGATGAGTTTTTTAAATCCTAATCGTGTCTATTATTGAGCAACCTCACTTTTTGGTGGCACATTCACCGATCCTTGTTCGGGGAAATACCAACCAGGCCGAGTTTCTTCGATTTCAATGCTGACCGGACGCCAGTCCACTTCGACCCGAGTATATCCATTCGCGTCGTTACCCTTATGATCTCCATAGATATTGAACCGGTTGACAATTTGTCCTGCTGGCTGAGTGAAGGTGTTGAGCCCCTTCTTGGTGATAAAGTAAGGCCTTTTGGATGAATGGTTAGGAAGCACACGAATAATTTTCCAATTATCAGGAAGTGCATCCCACAGCACGTATTCACTATGACCTTCGACATGAGTCTTATCGCCCTTTTGCTGCCTGCCATTCATGTGGACCTGTCCCTTAATAGTCTTACCTTCAACATGAATGTTTGCTGAGACAAAACCATACATCGGGCGTTTGGGTCCAACATGAAAGTCAAGGTCACCGCTCACATGTGGGGGAACCAAGGTGGTCTTTTCAAGTTCTACCATCATCGTATCTCGACCTGCCGTCCAAGGCTTCACCAATATTTCACCCGAAATGGTTCCTTCAAGGTCTCCTGTCCAACTGGGCACGATTTGGTAGATGTTTTGAGTGTGGAGCTTTTCTGCTAATTCCTGAAGATGGAGAGTGATCTGGGAGTGAGATACCCTTTCGATCAACGCCTCCGGAATAGGCTGAACGACCGAATGATCCTCATTCATAAAAAAGAAGGTGATTAGGTTGTCTTCACTCGCCCCTTGGTCGAGATCATACCCATGGATGGTCACCGTTTCCCAGGTTGACAGATCGGTGCTGAGATCAATCTCAGAAGGGGTGACCAGACAAAGTGCCGGAGGTAGTGAAGTTGGAGGAGAAGTCCCGACAAGCATGCCTTGGATCCTTTGAAGGCCCTGGACAGCTCGGGTTCCTAGGAAATCGCCGCTACATTGAAACGAGGTGTCGGCTGGCACCACACTTCGGGTTGCGAGCCTCTGAGCTTCTTCGCGAATCTCCACATCAACTCCCTCCGGTAATTGTCGAGAAACCCGCTGCAGCACAGATGCCCACTGGGTATGGTTTTCATTGATTTCGGCTATTCCCTGATCAATGACTTGAGTGGCCTCATCTCCTCTGTTCCCAAAAGTTTGACAGCCAGATATGAAGGTTGCCAAACAGAGGAATGTCATAAACCGCAAAGAAAAAACATTTCGCATGATGTACTCCCTATGTAGGATACCCTTTGAAAACGAGACCACCTGTGAGGTACCAAAGTGCTCGTCCATCAGTTACTCCCAATGAATTACGCTCCCACCTTCTCTTCCACAGACAAAGAATGGCCCACAAGTTCTGATAACCGCTGGTCGATCGTGACGATAGGATCCTGGCCTAAATTGAACCGGTTTAACCTGAGAAATTGATATCCGTAGCTCTCTAGAGTCTTTTCTCTTTCTACATCTTTATCGGAAAAATATTCCTGATAACGAGCATTTTCAGGCCTTGCCCCCAATCTCCTTGATGGACTCCTCTTGCAGTCCCGCAATCTGCTTGGAAATTAAGTTTTTCAGCTGGCTGGGAATCTTGGTCACAAACTTCCCCTTGGTGATAGTGAATTCGTTGGTGGGAGGGAAACCCTCTAAAATTGTAGTCCAAATCTCCTGAAATAAAGATTCATATTTTTTGGCATTAAACCCCATAAGATAGTTTTTTTGATGCCGATACCGAATCGCTCGTTTGGGCTCTCTTCGCTTATGAAAGCTTGTTTCCAAGAAATCTTTATAATATTTGGCCAGGTCCGAAACATAGGGAACCTCCTTATTGGAGCCACGTCGAGACCGGCCTCTGTGAAAAGCACCAGAATTCTCTTCATCCCCGCTGGTTTCGTGTTCCATGTACCCTCTTGTTCGCTTTACCCCCAATAAAAAGACAAGCGAGGCGAGGATCGGACCTCCCAGCATCCAAAATGGAATCACCTTCTTTCCCACGTCCCAGGTCGGATATAAAGAAAAGACCACAAGGGACAGAAAAATACATACCCCGATTAGCTTCACACACACCTCCGTAATCCATCTAATCGGGCTAATCGGGCGAATATTAAGAGAACTTATGCCTTTTTAAATGGTTAGGAGTACGAAAATGTCTGGGGGATGGGCTGATACACACAATTCCACGCAGAAAGAAAAAGTGAGAGCGCCTGGTGATCAAAGGAGGAGGGTTCTAAAAAACGGGGAATTGACAAACGAAATATGACGTATTTTCACTTAAGAATTTTGGAGAAAGAGAAGGTCCAGGAAATCTGTTTCATTAAGAAGCCCATATGAAATACGAGGAACGAAGAGCCCTCTAGCAAGG
>JAYWMS010000324.1:0-3041 GCA_035873215.1 Nitrospirota bacterium
CCGATTAAGGATGTCGGGGATGACGAAAAAGGAACATGAACCCCTTGGTACAGTCGAGGCCGTGCCCAATGAGGGAGGCCATTCCTTATCCCCGCGCGGGGAAGGCCGATCCCGCGTTGGTCCCCGCAAAGGTCCTCCATCGATCTTTTCCCCTCATCCAATCTAAGTGATTGAAATTACAAACTTTTCGATATCAATAATTTTGGTACGGCCATTGCTTTATTGGTTTTACGAGCTGGCGACGCTCCGCCACCTGAGAATCAGAAAGGAGGACGACTCGTTATCCGTCGCCAGCTCACCCATTTTTCACTTAGGCCCTGTTCAAAAAGTTTCGTCCGGCAAGGCCGCAGGTATTTGGGCGCGCGGAGCGTACATGAAGTACGTGAGCACGACAACGGACCGAGAACGCCGCTGGTGGACTTTTTCAACAGTCCCTAAACGGAAGCGAAAATTTGATCCAAGACCTCGCCGATGTCCTTTATGCCAATTAATTCGAGACCTTTTGGGCCACTCCATTTAGATAAATTCTGTTCAGGCAGCACGCACCGACGAAATCCTAATTTACAGGCCTCACGTGTGCGCAATTCAACCTGACTGACCGGTCGTACTTCTCCACCCAAACCGACCTCGCCCAAGAAGAGAGTCTGCGAATCGATGGGGCGATCACGAAAACTCGAAACTATCGCTCCCACTAATCCCAAATCTACTGCAGGTTCATCAATACGTAAGCCGCCAACCACATTGATATAGACGTCCTGACCCGACAAATGAAGACCCATTCGTTTTTCCATGACGGCCAAAAGGAGTGTCACACGGTTTAATTCCATTCCGTTGGCCATACGCTTCGGCATGGCGTAGCTCGTTGATGTCACCAAGGCCTGCAACTCGACAAGGATGGGGCGACTTCCCTCCAAACTGGATATCACGACCGAGCCTGTGCTGTGATCCGGTCGTCCCGTTAGGAACAATTCCGAGGGATTGGCGACCTCGGTCAGCCCTTCTTCCTTCATCTCAAAAACCCCGATCTCATTTGTTGCACCGAAACGATTTTTGACGGCACGCAGAATGCGGTAGGGATGGCCCTTATCCCCCTCAAAATACAACACCGTATCCACGATATGTTCCAGCAGCTTGGGTCCGGCAATCATCCCCTCTTTCGTCACATGCCCGATGATAAAGACCGGCACGCCTGAGCGCTTGGCATACCACATCAATTGGCAAGCCACCTCCTGAACCTGGCTCGCGCTGCCAGGAGCTGATCCGATCTGATCGGTGAAAATTGTTTGAATCGAATCCACGACCAGCGCGCTAGGATTGATCTTTTGCGTGGTTTTGAGCAGTTCTTCTAGTGACGTTTCGGCCATAACATAGAGTAATTGCCCATGAATGCCGAGTCGATCACTCCGCATTTTTATCTGTTGGGGGGATTCCTCCCCTGACACATACAACAGTGACTTGTTATTCCTACTAAGTCCCTGCAGCGTCTGAAGCAGGAGCGTTGTTTTCCCGATTCCAGGATCGCCACCAACCAGAACGACGGATCCCGGGACCACACCGCCCCCCAACACCCGATCCAATTCAAGCAAACCGGTCGGAATTCGAATTTCTGGGTGCATGGAAATATCATCTAACGCCGTCACCGCTACCGATACCGATTCATCATTCATTCCCTTTCGACGAGTGGAAGGGCTGCCCACGACCACCGCTTCCTCTTTCAAGGTATTCCAATTCCCACAATCCGGGCACCGCCCAGCCCATCGAGGCGCTTGATGCCCACATTGCTGACACACGAAACTTATCCTGGATCGTACCGGTTTCATAGCAAGTCCTTGAGGGTTGGGAGAGGATAAACCACACTCATAAATACCGGCGAATCTTTTTCCAGGTTGTCACGAATTTTGTACGTCGTGGGAATTTCTCATCGGAGGGAGCAGGTCGTAAAATCACCGTCGAAATTCGATTTTTCACCAATACTTCCGCAAACTCTTTAGTTAGTCCTATCCCTGCCTCGATCGTGTCCCACCCTTGAGCTTTTATCGAGGTAATGAATTCCAGGAGTGGCCCAGCTCCTGGCTCCACAACTTTCGTAATTCCTGGTGGAAAATGATGGTCTTGAAGCCAAACACGAATGGCATCACGATGACCCGCCTCCCCACGATACAGATAGATGATATTGTAATAATAAAGACCTAATTTTGTTAGCTCGGATGGGGCATGCTCCTCAGGATCTCCCAGCGCATCCATTGTTTGAACAAAAGAGGCAGACGACCCTAAGGCCTGGAGGGTATCGTGCGGGTTGAAGACAGTCTCGAGGTCAACAAACAACAATGGGCGACGACGTTCCCAAGATGCGAAATTGCCGATGCCTTCAACCTGTTGGACGTTTGCACTCGGCTCAACGATCCCCTTGATGACCTGATTGCCGCGCATGGGTGTTGTATATTCGAGTGTCGCACGACCATCTTCCCCTGTAACAGTCCCACGGGCCTTTTGGCCCTGCACCTGAAAACGAATAGTTTCCCCGGCCAGCCCCTTCTCTCCTGATGGCCCATCTTGCACCAACCGGGCTTCCAACATGGCCGGCTTGCCTGGATGGATCATGACATCTTCGACGATGAGCCTCGTTGTCCTGTTGCCATCCGCAGCATACCCCATGCATACAGGTAAACTGAGGAGTAACATGCAAAACCCGACCTGCCTGTATTTGCGTAAAAGTGTCATGCAATCCAAGGACTCACGGCAACGCCTAATGGGCCATTTTCACATATCTCATGTTCATACGTTATTCACTCCGAATCCATCCCAACATGGCTGCGCCGGGTTCCGGGAAGCTCCATGCATGGCCTGATTGTTGGCGACCGCTACCAGATCCCTCACCATACCATGCCATCCAGAAACAGATCCAGAAAGAGCAGTGTGGAACGAACAATTTTTTAGATTTCTCAAAACCGCTATATTTGTGAAGTGAGAGGATGAGAAAGACCGTATGGCCAAAGAGAGATGATTCAGCTTCGGACAAAATTTGTCGTGTTGCCTCTACC
>JAYWMS010000328.1:0-3493 GCA_035873215.1 Nitrospirota bacterium
CCGGAACTACCCAAAGCTCACAAAGGCATCCCCGTCCCGCAATACGCTGAATAGCCGACGCCCCTGACAGTTTTCTATGGAATGCCGGATTGGTCCTAAGAGATTGTTAGGTAGATCAAAATATTTCAAATTGGCAAGCGCTACCTATTTTTCTTTACATGTTTTGGAAGAAAGGGGGCTGTTCAAAAAGACCCCCTATTTCACCCGTCCCAACCCGTGGGCGCCCAGACGCCCCTTTCCACGGGCAAGGCCGCAGCCGCTTTGGCACCCGGAGCGTACAAGCCAGTACGTGAGGGCGAACGGGGCGAAGAGCGCCAGGTTTGTGAGCGCGAAGCTTGACAAAGGGGCGAGAACGCCGCTGGGGGACCCTTAGGCAAGAATTAGGACATGCTTTTTCACCCGCCCCCATATCGCAGGTCACGGCTGTCGGCCAACAGGAGATGAGTCTCTCCCCATTGTTCCCTACTTTCCAGATTCCACGCTTCCTCGCACGAAACCGGTTTCAATCGAATGCCCCCAACCCCACCAAAAATGAGAATCGCCAGGCCGGCCCCTGAATCTTCAACCGGTTGCGCCATCGCCGTGGACCATGGCGTGTCCTCATCATCCGAATAGCCCACCACATCACACCACTCTCCTTTGGGAGCCCGCTCGTAACTTTTGATCTGTATGACCGGCTTAGGAGGCTTGACTTCCTTGAACCGCAGAAACAATGACAGCTCACAATTTTTACTACTTTCAACTTCTAAAAACATCGAAACCTCATTGTTGACGACGTGATTTAAGCCTTGTTAGACTTTCCTAGGAATTAACCATGATCCCATCCAACCCTTTACCAGCCTCCGTTTTGGAAGAAACCCCATCATCTGATGATGTCCGATCACTGGAGCCTTCGTCCAAAGACTCCAGAAACCTTCCATTTCTCTGCAGACGTCCAATTCGGATCACGTTATATTCCTTCCTGAGCTTATTTGCCGCTTTCATGCTCGCCTGGGGATTCTTACCTTCACTCTTCGATCCAACATTTGAACAACATATCAAGGACAAGCAAGTTGTGGCAGGAATGACGCGGGACCAAGCCATCGCGGCCTGGGGTTCTCCTTACCAGATGAACGTAACCTATACCGACCGCGGGGTACGCCGTGAGGAATGGGTTTACGAAGATTGGATTACATCAGGAACAGTCCGCCATCGCTATCTATACTTTGAGGAAGGAGAATTGGCCGGCGGTTGGTACTACGACTAATTTGGCGCCATCCTTATTTTAAGGCATCTCAACCAAAGAAAGTAATCATCAGACATTCATTGCCGACTCAAAATACGCCACCATTATTACGGTGTTTCCGTTATTTGAGCTCGACGCTCACTCCCCGGCCCTATACTAATCACGATCACTCGTTTCCATTCACGAATTTGGTAGATCGCCCAGGCATTGGCTTTCCCTTGATAAAACGCCTGCGGGTCTTCACCTTTTGCACACAGATATGTTGGTTCGGTAAACCCCTCGTCCAAAACGTACTCCATAAGACTGTCTGTGGTAAGCCCCTTTCCGGTAAGGGAAACATCGGCCAAAAAATTCAAAATCTCGTCAGGATCAGCCAGATTGATTGGTTCAAGAGCCATATTGCAATCTCCAAAATTATTGCTATGATTAGGACAAACTATTGTAGGTTTAGCACTTCTTGAAAAGCAAATGTTTCTGGAGTAAAACTCATCATCTTTCGCCATACCACCCTAGCACCCTTCTCCCTTAAGTTCAGATTAATGGGACCGAAAAAGATTCCATCCCTGTGATGATTTGGAAACTATCTGACGATCAATTGCGTGAACGACTGTTCGACATCGTGGGTCGAAAACAGCATTGGTCCACCCCGTACTTTAACGGCAGCTCCGTCTCCAAGGAACAACTCAATATCCATTTTCGCCAAGAATATGCGGTGTATATCCGTGACTTCCCTGTGCTACTGGGTCAGGTCTTTGGAAAGAATCCCCCCTGGCAAATCCGCCGTCACTTAGCCACGACAATCTATGAAGAAGAAACCGGTGGTCTCTCTCTGCACAAGCCTCATCAAGGCCTGTTCCTGCAAATGATGATGGGGCTGGGATATAGTCGAGCCGAGTTCCGGGACGTTGGGTTGCTCGCCCCAAGCCTCGCGTATCGTGAGTGGTTGGACATGATTTGCCAGAACGAGGAGTGGCTGGTGGGAACAGCCGTCCTGACCGTCTTTGTCGAAGGGTCAGTCAATGATCGAGAGGAAGTCTTTCAGCAGGAAGAGCAAAAAAGCCAAGTGGAAATTGATGCAGTTATTCAAAAACATCCTCTCGTCGTGTATCACGGACTCAAACCGGAACATATGGATCTGGTCCGCGCTCGCGAAATGATCGAACCCTGTAATCGGCGTGTGGTCTACGACATGATCATTAAAGAAGCCAATGACAAAGGCCAACAAGCCCTAATCTTGAAAAATTTAGAAGAAGGGCTGGATCTCTGGCTTCAATATCGTGATGGAATTGCTCGCGCAAGCGGCCTACGACAAGTATAAATTGTTCCTACGATACTTTCCTCTTGTTCCATTTCACATCCCCCAAAAACGGTTGTTCCAGATGAAGCAGTCGTAGATTTGGAATTTTCGAATAGACGTTTTCTTCGAGGGCCGATTTTTGATAGGCTAATACATCGTATGTTGCAAAAATTCTTGATAGGGTCACAGGCTCAGCACCTAGCCGTCAATCTGCTCAGCCTCTGCCTCGTAGCGAACTCATGCTCATGGACACCACAAGTCAAAACTTCGCTCTATGAAGGAACGGAAGGTTCCGTCTCGTTCATCACAGAATCCGACTCAAATTTTCATCCCTCTCATCCTTCAGAACTCTCATCACAGACTATTGGCCAGGTTCTTCGGGGGTTACACATTCAACAAGATCCCGGGTTACTCCAAGAGTTGCTTTCCGGAGTGCCATCCAAACAGCGAGTATTTTCTATTCCACAAATAACCTGGTTGACGCCCATTTTACAGAAAGCGTTCTCCCAAGTTACAGAAGAAGAGAAAGTCAGTTTTCAAGTGAACAATCCCCCATCTACTAATTTGGGTACAATCAAAGGAACGATGTTTGTTGATGGAAATAATCTCGTGGTGTCCGTCAACTGGCGAACTCGTGGAGCCAGAACGTCCTCAAAGCAGCCCCAGAAATCAAAATCTCGCAATCCCACAGGCATTCTGGCTGAAAGCCTGGGATTCACGCCTAAGCACGCGGTCAAAAAGAACATATCGGGTTCTTGGCTAACAGGACCTGCCAATCCAAACCGAGTGGTCATCGACCGGTTAATGCTGACTCACGATCAACTACAACCCGAGGAGGCCCTAACTCGTATTCAGCAACAGGAACAATCGGGAAGTTCAGATTCTAAGGGCTTGAAGCCGACATCAGCAGAGCCTCGTGCTCTGAGCGATCAGAACGGCACGATCCCCCCAACGTCTTCAACTCAACCAGA
>JAYWMS010000343.1:0-2369 GCA_035873215.1 Nitrospirota bacterium
CTACAAAGCGGAGAATGCCCTATCATTCTAGACGTGAGGAATCCTGACGAATTAACCGGGGAACTTGGCCAAATTCCAAATGTGTTGAATATCCCGGTGGGCGATCTTACGCATAAGTTGGGAGAGTTAGAATCAATGAAGGAGAAAGAAATCGTCACCGTCTGCAAAGGCGGGGGGCGGGCACACACTGCTGCTCAGATTCTCATGCAAGCCGGGTTCACTGACGTTCATGTGATGATGGGAGGAATGCTGGCGTGGAAGTTGGGACGGGAGTAGCCGAATTATACGTTCAGTGTTGTTCCGGATATGTTCTTGGTAGAGGGGAAGGTTATGAATAGCCAACAACCGATCTATTGTGTTGGCCTCAATGGTTTCATGTGTTTAATAGTCCTTTCTAATTTTGTAGTATTAGCATAATGGTAAATGAAAATTCATGGAGGAAAACATGGCTGACGAAGCATTCTTCACAGACATCAAGACGCTAAGAGAACGTGCACGGAAAGAGATTGAAAAAGGGGCCGTTACCCCTGGATATAAGGCTGATCGGACGACCGTGAACAACATCCTGAATGAAGCTTTGGCCACGGAAATTGTGTGTGTGCTCCGATACAAGAGGCATTTTTATATGGCTTTCGGGATCAATGCGCAGAGTGTGGCCGCTGAATTTCTCCAACATGCCAATGAAGAGCAAATGCATGCTGATCAAATTGCTCAACGAATCGTGCAGTTAGGTGGGGAGCCCAACTTTTCCCCTGGGGGAATGTTAACCCGTAGTCATTCTGAATACGTGGAGGGTGAGTCCTTAACTGACATGATTACAGAAAACCTCGTTGCAGAACGGGTGGCGATTGATAGCTATCGTGACATGATAAATTTTCTGGGGAATGATGATCCAACAACCCGTAGAATGTTAGAAGGGATCTTGGCAATGGAGGAAGAACATGCGGACGATTTGGTCAGTCTATTAGAGGAGATGAAGGTAAAAAAGTAAGGTGCCAAGATTAAGGAGGGTTATGAATAAGCGAAACATTTTCCTGATATTTCTGTTTTTCCTTTTCGGTGGGGTGTTTGTTTATTTGGGTTCTGACGTCGCACAACAGGAATCGGTTCCTTCAATGTTTGGCAAAGGAACTATTGAAGTAGCTAGTATGCGAGTTCCTGACATCGGGCCGCTTCCGACGGCAGTTCCAATTCCATCAACGAATCTTAATTACAAATCGAAGGTCAAGTTAGGAGAGCAACTGTATTTTGATGGGCGATTATCACAGAACGGGGCAATCTCCTGTGCCTTTTGTCATACGCCAGGGTTGGGATTTGCCGACCCTAAGCAGGTGTCGATCGGAGTGGGAGGAAAGAGGGGAGGGCGACAGGCACCGACGGTGTACAACACGGGGTTTAACCCTGTGCAATTTTGGGATGGGCGTGCCGGGTCGCTCGAAGAGCAAGCTATCGCACCCATTGTCAATCCCGTGGAAATGGCGGAGACTCATGAGAACGTCGTTCAAAAACTCAGTCAAATTAAAGGGTATGTTGATCAGTTTCAATTAGTGTTTGGAGCCGGTGTCAGTATGCAAGGCATTGCTGAAGCCATTGCTGCCTACGAACGGACGATCATTTCGACCAACTCGGCTTTTGATAAATATGTCTTAGGCGATAAGACGGCCATGGGTGAAGAGGCCCAACGGGGCATGGCTCTGTTCAAAGGCAAAGCCCGATGTATTCTCTGTCATAACGATTCAAATTTTACCGATAATCAGTTCCATAATCTTGGGGTGCCACAGGTCGGACCAATGAAAGAGGATCTTGGTCGATACTATGTGACCCGTCACCCAGAAGATAAAGGCGCATTTAAAACCCCCACGCTTCGAAGCATTATTGAAACCGCACCCTACATGCACGATGGTGCCTTTAAGACATTAGATGAAGTCGTGGATTTTCTTGACGCAGGAGGCGGGGCGAATCAGAATTTGAGTCCGTTGATGAAACCGCTGGGCCTAACCGCCCAAGAAAAAACCGACTTGATTGCATTCCTCAAAGCCCTGACCGGAGAGGAAATTCCCTTCGAGTTTCCAACGTTGCCAGAGTAAAAGGGGGATTTATATTTATGCCCGTGAATAAAGGGAAGGTTAATGAAAAGATTTCGAGTTCTACTACTACTTGCAGGTGTTTGGTTTGCCCCAGTGGCGTATGGACAGGATGCCCCTGAAGGGATTCGGCCATTAATCGTGCTGGAGAAGGCAATCCACACGGCCATCCCTTCAGGGGTAATATTTCTAAACGATCCCAAGACCACAGAACAATTCCTGACCAAGCTAGAAAAGCATCCCCCAGATTGGAAGTATTTGTTTGGGAATAATATAGATGAACGG
>JAYWMS010000481.1:0-4726 GCA_035873215.1 Nitrospirota bacterium
CTATTGCATCCGGCACCATACCTTTTTTGCTAAACAGGCGGGGATTACCGAGGCAGAAATCGCCTTATTGGGAGAACCTGGGTTCACAATCCAACAGTTGAATCAAGCCGAACGAGCTGTGGTTCGGTTTGCACTTGAGACGACTAAGAAGGTCGTCGCGTCGGATGAAGCACTTGCGGAATTAAAGAAAGCGTACAATCTAACTCAGATTGCGGAAATTGCCTTTGTGGTCGCAACGGCCAACTTTATTCAGCGAATCGGGAAAAACCTGGGGGTTGAGCTTGAACAGTCATGACGGCTCAGGGATATCATCCCCTTTTTCCCGCAGGAACGGATTCCGTAGTGGAGGAACATTAAGTCGTTAATCCAAGTCAGTACGAAACGTACCTTCCTCAACTATCTTCCCAAAGACCACGGTTGCCAGCAACCTTAATCGTGTCTGCCCCCCAACCCGTCAATCTTCAGTTCTAGCAACACACGTAACAAGTTGACTTGCTCATAAGAAGTCAGCTCGGCCACTTCAACTGAAAGATTCAACGTACCGTCATGAGCCCCGTCCCCCCCCTTGAGGGATTGTACCAGGGAAGACCTCTTTTACTTCTGTGGGTTATACCAATTGAAAATTCCGACCATGAAGAATCGGAAATCAGGACTTTTTCCCGATGTTAAATCGGCTCAGAATATCGTTCACAGAATTGGTCGGGATTAAAACTTTTGATCAGTTAATCTCAGTCCAACTATTGCGGCGTAATTTTTTTCAATCCGCAAAGACTAAACCCAAGAATCGCAATTGTTCTGCAATGAGTGACCGGCAGATGTTAGGAAGAGTGTTCGAAGAAAATAGGAGAGCGATCATGAAGACGAGGAATGATCTAGCCCAGTCATCTTCCAATAAAGAATTCAATCCGCAGCATTCATCAACTACTACACCAAAGCACGATAACCTGATCCGTCCGGCTACCCCAACTGACTGGGATCGCATGGCTCGTATCTACAATGAGGCCATTCATTCAGGTCGAAGCACCATGGATCTTATCCCGGTCAACGCCACATACTTCAGAAAACTGGCAGAAGGTTTTACTACTCGCGAATGCCTGTTAGTTGTTGAACGAGCTGGAGAGGTCGCAGGTTGGGGCATCGTGAAACAGTACAGCGATCGTCCGGGATATGCCCTGGCATGTGAGACATCCGTCTACGTTGCTGAGGACTATCAGGGCCAAGGTTTTGGAAGGACACTTCAATCTGCGATTGTTCAAAAAGCCTGGAGTTTCGGGTACCGACACCTCGTCGCAAAAATTCTCGCCGTGAATGGAAGCAGCATCCGCTTCCACCATCATTTCGCTTACCAAATTGCCGGCATTCAAAAGCAAATCGGCTTCCTGAATGGCATCTGGCACGACATCGTGATCATGCAGTGCATTTTGACTGATGCACAACCCGAGGAGAGCACATCATGAATACACTGACCCTTAACCCGCAATCGAAATCATATGTCTTGGGGACAACCGTAACCCGGCTCCTACACAGGCTCGAGACAACAGCCCACTTGGACCCCGACGGCGCCGCGACCTTGTTACAGGAAGCCAACATCGATCCAATAGATTTACTACCCTGGTACGATTTCGAACATCCGGGGCGGGACAGTTATGGCCGAAAATTGGTGAAGCAGGGTCGCAACTATGAACTCATGGTCATGTCTTGGTTACCGGGAGATTACAGCGCCATCCACGATCACGGGATCGCCGAATGGGGAGCGGTCCAGTATTTTGGAGCCGCAGACCATATTATCTTCAAGGAACACAATGGAACATTGACCACCGAAACAAGAATGACGATGTCTGTAGGCTCGGTGTATGCCGTGGATCATTCATTGATTCATTTGATGGGCAATCCAGGAGATGCCCCTTTCATCTCTCTTCACCTTTATGGCCGCGAGACCCCAGCGGAAACGATCACCGGCAACGCCCGTATTTTTGATCTGTGGGAACAACGCATTCAACGAACGGATGGTGGGGTCTTTTATTGTTTGCCGGAGAGTGAGATTATAGCCCGCGAAAAAGCACCAGTAGGGGATACGGAAACCACGCTACTCCACCATCAACTCATGTTGAATCGCGTGAAGAGCATTCTGCAGTCGGACCGGGATAACCTGTCATTCATCCGCCTTGCCATTCAATTACAGATGGCGATCGAACAACTCTCAAAAAAGACTGGAAGAGGTTGATCGTGAATGCCGTGTCAGTGGCCCCACTGATCATAATGGTTGTGAAGGGCTATCTGTTGTGTGGGTTAACATTCGCCATCCCCTTTCTTTGGTTTGGAATTCATCGAGTAGACCCTTCTGCCAAGCACAGCACCATGCCATTTAAAATAATGGTGTTGCCTGGGATCACCTTGTTGTGGCCGCTCTTGTTAACCCGCCTGATACGTGGGAAAGAGAAACCCACCGAGTGTAACGCCCATCGGGTATGTGGACTGGCTCCAATCAACCAAACACATCAGGCAAAACAGTGATTCGCGCCCGTCGTCTGACTCATCGCTCTGTGTTTTTGTGCTTGATTATCTTGATCCCTGCGATCTTAGTCCTGGGGTTAGTATTTCGCCCTGCCGTACCACCCTTTTCACGTCCCGATCTTTCGTTACTCAAGCAGGCGGGGTTTTCAACCGCCGTCCCTGACAAACTCATACCCATTCGTGTCGGAGAGCATGCGTTTGAGATTTCCGTGGGAGAGAACCCTACAAACACAGCGACATTGGTCATTCGATCTGTCGATCCTCTCCTGAAGCCTGATCTCCTCGTCTATTGGGTTCCAGAAACAGTCCAGGGAAATTCACTTCCCGAGTTCGCGGTTCTTCTAGGAGAACTCATGGGCCAAGCATTCCGTCGAATGCCTTTCCCAACCGCCACAACCACTGATCAAGGTTCCCTGGTTTTTTATAGCCTTGGGCATCAAGAAGTGTTTACCCAATTCCCAATTCCGCCGCTTGTGGGGACAAGAAAAGGAGCTCAAGAGTAGGAATGTCTGTTGCCTACCAAGCAGTCCAATGGAACCGGCAAAAGAGAATCTACGATGGGATTCTGCTCGCGGCCGTCGGCTTGTATGTTGGGGGGTTCATATGGCTCACACCGCTCTTCGATGGCAACGCCGACCCGATGAATGTTCGCATCCGAGCCTTTGGCTCTGCGGCCTTTATTCTTCTCACCATCATTCTCTCCATCGGTCCACTGTGCCGACTGGATTCACGATTTCTTCCCCTCCTATATAACCGTCGACATATGGGTGTGGTGACGTGTGCACTGGGTTTGTATCACGCCTACTTGGTCATCACGTGGTACCACAAATATGGAAATCTCGATCCGCTCGTCAGTCTCCTTGTAAGCAATACTAATTACGATTCGTTTTTCAGCTTCCCATTCGAGACCTTAGGCATTGGAGCTTTATTTATCTTGGTATTAATGGCGGCTACGAGTCATGACTTTTGGCTGGCCAACCTCACCGCACCCATTTGGAAGGCCCTGCACATGGGTGTGTATGTGGCCTACACATTGCTCGTTGGGCATGTGGTGTTAGGAGCCTTACAGTCCAACACCAACCCCCTACTGGCAGGATTAGTTGCCCTTTCTGCCTTGTGGATTGTGTGCATTCATGTGGTCACGGCTGGTCGTGAAAATCGATTGGATAATAACACGTCCATTGACCCCGAAGGACTGATCGATTTAGGACCCGTGAACGAAATTCCGGAAAATCGGGCAAAGATTGTCTGCGCATCCGGAGAGCGTATAGCCGTATTTCGGTACGACGGAAAAGTCTCGGCCATTTCCAATGCTTGCCAACATCAGAACGGCCCACTTGGTGAAGGTCAAATCATCGATGGCCTCGTCACGTGCCCCTGGCACGGATACCAATACGATCCGGCCTCCGGTGCTTCCCCTCCACCGTTTACCGAAAAAATTCCCACGTTTGATGTGTCCATTCGTCACGGACGCGTATTGCTGAATCCAACTCCGCACCCAGCAGGAACGCCTGTGGAACCAGCACTCATCCCAGATCCAAACACCGCCCAGTCCCCAGACACCGAAGAATTTTTTGTTGGATACATCCCAAAGATGACCAAGGGTATCAGTCGCTTTGTGTCACGGCAGGTGGCCGTATTAATAATGGCAGTGGGAGTCTTAGTGTTTGTGCTACCGGTCCTTCATGCCGAGTATCAGCACGCCCGCAGCGATTTTCGTGACATACGGGAATTCGACGGATTTTTTGTGGCTGAACCAGCCCCGCATGTCGTCGTCGTTCGGCCTGGGAAAACCGGGCAACGGGCTTTCTCCAGATACGTCCTCGTGGGCCGTGGCAAATCAGGCCCAAAGATCGATGTCGCCGGTTTGGACGGGAAATACGTTCGTGTACGTGGTTCGCTCATTTATCGCGATGGGGGAACCTTAATTGCGGTCAAAGGCGCGGAAGAGATTCCTGCTCCTTCAACCACTGAAACCACCGAACTCTTAGGTGGTGAACCACTGGGCTCCTATACGCTTCAAGGCGAAATCGTGGATAGCAAATGTTATTACGGCACGATGCGGCCGGGACACACGGCAGTCCACCGTCAATGCACGGTGCGTTGCATTGCAGGAGGTATCCCTCCCGTATTCTTGGTTCGAGATAAATCAGGGAATACAATGTCCTTTTTCCTCGTCGATTCCAAGGGCTCTTCAGTGAGTGAACGAATC
>JAYWMS010000029.1:0-12407 GCA_035873215.1 Nitrospirota bacterium
TCACAGACTTGCCGCTCTTTGCGGCGTTCGCGATCACGTACCAGGAGTACGCTCCGCGCGTCAAATTGGCTGCGGCCTTGCTGGACGGTCCCTTCGGAAAGACTCAGGACATGCTTTGTTGACCATTCCCGTCGGCTGCTGATCTCGATTTCGTCTAGGGCATTTATGGGCCATGTGAGAGAATTATTCAACGGGCCCATTATAAATATCGACTAGGTCGATCGGGAAGTATCGTACCATAGGCTTTTCCATAAATATAGAACGGCCAGTGCAGGATAGAATGCGGACTCTTCATCCTACGGCCACACTTTCAGCTAGCGGGTAAGGGCACCTCTATAAACCGTCATTTTCCGTGATGGCGGCGTCAGCCCCGTGCTCACAGCCTTCGGCGCGCACAAACTTGGTGCTCTTCGCCCCGTGCGCTCTCATGTATTCGCCCATACACTCCGGTTTTCCGCGCGCGGCTTTCTTGCCCTTACAAAAAATGCCTGGTTTTTAGAGGTGCCCTTAAATTACAGGGTATTGAGGTCAATTTGTGTAGAACTCAATCCGTGGTGCGTATCTGACGAGGAGTAAGAAAAGGGTGTCTCAGTCGATGAGGGGCTGACCAATTGTTTTTCATCTTAATAGGTAGTCCGACGGAATGTGCCTTGATCACAGCGGCTTCTTCTGGGTTTTGTTTTGTGTTCGTCTTTCCGAAAAATAAGAGAGTTGGAATTGCAGCGCTTCCAAGATCTGATAAATACCCTTGAGAGATAGGGGTCGGGCCATCCAGCCACTCTCGAAGTAAAGGAGACATGTATGATACAGAAATTTCGACAGTCCCTGAAAAGAAGCTACAACAGAAGATGTCACCACATTTCATATGGTATTGGAAAAGAGTGGGCTTTTAGCCCCAGAAAATTTTGGGAATGTGCTTCTATCGTTGTTGTCAGTGTCCTTGCGGCAATCGGCCTTGCTTCTCCTTCATTGTCTGAGGCTCAGTTGTTGGATCCCCATGTTGGGGTCACGATTAAAGCAGGAACGACGGGTGTCGGTATTGATTTGACCAAGTCTATCTTTCAAGATGTCAACATTCGTGCTGGCTATAATGGGTTTCAATACAGCGATTCCCTCACTGAAAGTGGGATACAGTATGATGGCGACTTAAGGCTGGAAACCATTCCTGTGTTCTTGGATTGGCATGTTTTTTCCGGTGGTTTTAGAATGTCTACCGGTCTATTTTATAACAACAACACATTGGATTTAACTTCTCGGGCCACCGGGACGGTGGTGGTTGGAAATACTTCCATCCCTGCGAGTACGTTAGGGACGCTCAACGGCAAGGTTGAATTTGGTAATATGATTGTTCCCTATCTGGGGCTTGGATGGGGAAATGCGGTGGATCAAGATAATCGGTGGGGTATCGCTGTAGACGTTGGTGTGTTTTATCAGGGGAAGCCTGAGGTGACTCTCACCCAATCCCTTGGTGCTGTGTCGGCAGCGGATTTGGCACTAGAAGAGCAAAACCTAGAAGATGAATTGGATGTCTTTCAATTTTATCCAGTCGCGACCATTGGGCTCTTTTTCCGATTCTAGCTGCCTCCCTCCCTCATTGTTTCAGAAGGGTTCTCCTTTCTATTGGCGTTCCCGTTTTATGGAGCGCTGTTCCTAAATGCAGACTGGCGCCTTGTCTGATACCTCCGAGTCTTTGTCTCTTGATGCATTACAACGCCTGTGGGCTGAACTTAACCGTACCTATTTTGAAGGTCGCCTTCCTCCTATTCGCATTCAATGGAGCACTCGTCTTACATCAACTGCCGGTCTCTTTGTGAGCCAACATGGCCCTCGTTCTCGGTGGATTTCTTCGGAAGAGCGTCATGGTGCAGGACGGGTGATTCGTCTGTCGTTTCCACTTCATCAAGGGCAAGCCATATCCGAGATTCGAAGCACGTTGGCGCATGAAATGATCCATCAATGGCAATTCGATGTGAAAAAATGCCGGCCGACGCATGGCCGAGAATTTCGTCGTGTGATGAAGGCAATGAATCGTGACGGGTTGGGAATCACCATCTATCATACATTGATCACGGATGTTCCGGCGCTTGCTACGTACGCCTGGCAATGTGTGCAATGTGGTCGATCCTATACCCGTCAACGAAGGACGCTTTCTGTCACACGGCACAGGTGCGGTGAGTGCTATGGAGCACTTCGGGAAGTTCATGCGGGCGAACAGTCTCGTCTGGTGGATGGTCAACACATCCGGGCTTCAGACTCAGTCTACGACTCAGCTGTGTCCCAGGTCCTTCCCATACAACTTTCATTTTCGTTCTCAGGGTGATAGGGAACGTCAATAGGGTAGTGCCCTTTACATTGATGTATCCGCCTGATCGTGCAGCTGTTGCCATCGCATGTGATCTTCTTCCAGGTTGGGTAGGTGAAAGCGCTGGTCGATTTCCACGACTTGTTCCTGGCATCGTGTGGCCGAGGTGAGATCTCCTCTGGTTTCATAGAGTGTTCCAAGGACGCGAAGTACGGCAGCTTCACTAGGTTTGTTGCCCAGCTTGATGAAATGTTCGCTTGCGTTGTTGAGGCAACGTTCCGCTTGCTGTAGATTGCCTTGTGAGAGATAGGTGTTCCCGAGTTGGCTGAAGGTCGTAGCAAGACCGTGTTCATCTCCAACACTCCGATGACAGTCGAGTGCTTGTCTGAAATGACCAATGGCTACGTCAAATTGCTGCGTAGCAACTTCCTGGAGCGCCAGATTGCTATAGAGAATGCCTAATGATCGATGATTGTTCTGCGGTTCGAGTAAATCCAATGCTTCCAAATAGTAGGCCCGTGCTTGTTCAATCTCGCCTGAATCCGCTTTGAGATTCCCAAGATTGACGAGAGTTTCACCTATCAAGTCGGGGTTGCCGTGTGTACGCTGAATTTCTAGGACTTCGCGGTAGTATTGCGAAGCCACGGGAATTTCTTCTAACAAGGCGCAGATGTTAGCAAGGTTGCCCAAAGCGGAGGCGATTTCGATCCAGGTGCCTTCTTGTCGAGATTCTTCAACGGCTTGCTGAAACCATGCCTGTGCTTCAGGTAATTGCCCGCGGTGAAAACAAATTTGGCCTTGATTGAAAGCTTTACTCGTCATCGTTTCCCCATTGAGATGCCTTCAGATGAAGGACGGGAGTATCGTGTACCAAACGGGGTGAATTGGCAGAAGAAGTGGGGTGCGAAGCGTGGGATCGTGAGCGTTAGGTTAGCGACGGAATGAATCTTTCCCTCGAAGAACGTTGGAAAGCAGCTCATCGGCCTGTTTCCCGGCCTTTCGATTTCGCCACCAACGAGCGCCCCATCGTAGGATAATTAAACCCCCGAAACCCAGGAGGATGATCCATATCAAATCATTCATACTCGCATTTTAGCAGGATGGTAAAAAGGTACGCCAGTCTTTTCCCCTATCCGTCTTCGCCGAAGTACGTATAAAGGCTGAATGGGAATGTCGAAAAAAGCCGCCAGGGACATTCTTGCCATATTGCCGTGTTCACATACTGAGAGTACTCTACGCGCGTCAAATTGGCTGCGGCCTTGCCCGAGGAACAGGAGTCCTGGCGCTCTTGGGATTGGGCGGGTGAAATAACGGACCCACCGCCTTCGCGAGGGCATGCTTTTTTAACCATTCCCAACGCTGCTTCAATCGATTTCGCCTAGGGTCTTTTGGGGCTATGTGGTAGGAACATTCAACAGGCGTTGAAGGTTGAATCTGGCAGGCTGGTCGGTTACCGGAGTCCCAAACCCATATTGGAACTATTGAGTTTTTCTACAGTTTGGTTGTCCTTTTCCTCAGGGCAAGGAATGGATGAAGGAGGGCTGTCGAATCATGAATTCTGAGTTGTCTTAGAGAGGAAAGCGTTAAAAACCAACGATGGAAATTTGGGTTCTTCTCGGTTCACTCATTTTGATTCTCATAGGGGCTGAAGCCTTCACCAACGCTCTTGAGCATGTGGGCGAACGGTTGGGTATTTCTGAGGGTGTGACGGGATCGATTTTTGCTGCGGTTGGTACGGCACTTCCTGAGGCCATGGTGCCCATTGTGGCGGTGCTCGCAAGTAGTGGGAATCTTGAAATTCGGCATGAGGTCGGGGTGGGAGCCATTCTTGGGGCTCCACTGATGTTGTCCACCCTGACCCTTTGCTTAATGGGGATTTTTGCTGCGAACAGTCGAGGTTGGCAGCAGCCGTTTCGTCCTGAACCTACCGGGCTTCATCGAGACCTCACCTGGTTTCTCATGGCCTTTACAGTAGGTGGCATGGCCGTTTTCGTGCCTCCTGAATGGCGGGTCGTTCGAGTCACTATCGCGCTCGTGTTGGTTCTCATGTATATGATGTATTTGCTCTTGACCATTCGAGCCTCTCGATCGTTGGTAGAACAAGGGCATGGGACCGAAGCCGATCATCCGCTGTTTCTTTCAAAGATTCACCTTCCGGAGAATTTGCTCACGATCTTGTTACAGCTTGGTTTTGGCCTGGGCATCATCATCGGCGGAGCAAAAGGTTTTGTGTATGGCGTCGAACATTTGGCGGATTGGCTCGGAATTTCCGCTTTAGCCCTCTCGTTGCTCATTGTTCCTGTCGCGACGGAGTTGCCGGAAAAGATTAATAGTATCATTTGGGTGAGACGAGGGCGCGATACCCTCGCCTTCGGAAACATCACAGGGGCCATGGTCTTTCAAGGGAGTTTGTTGCCGGCCTTAGGCGTGATGCTTACCCCTTGGGCTCCTAGAATTGAAGTGTTGTTGGGCATGGGACTGACATTGGTTGCCACGGTGTATCTCCTAATATTAAGCCGATCCGGTTCGATAAAACCCTATCATTTTGTGGCCAACGGACTTTGCTACCTGGCATTTGTGTTCTCGATCATTTTCTTCTAGGGAATGGTGAAAAAAGCCGCCAGCGGCGTTCTCGCCATTCTGCCGTGCTCACGTCCTGTAAGGACGCTCCGCGCGTCAAAATGGCTGCGGCCTTGCTGGACGGACTTTTTTGACCATTTCCGTCGGATGCTGATATCGATTTCATCTAGGGCATATAGCCCCGCTTGACAGAGGGTTTCCCTCGCGAGACGCTGTTTTAAGACAGCAACCGGCGTTCGCGACTCTGGCTCATTCATCCTTGAGGTCTTCTTGTGGGACGACCGCAATTGCTGGTCACACGCATGCTATTGGAAGAAGCCATGGAGTCGTTGCGCAAATTAGGTAGCGTGGATCTATGGGAGCAGGATGAACCCATTCCGCGGGTCGTGTTGCGCGACAAGATAAAAACGGCAGATGGAATGGTGTGTTTATTGACCGATCAAATCGATGCGGAGGTCCTTGCCGACGCCCCTCGACTTTGTGCACTGAGTACCATGGCGGTGGGATACGATCATATAGATATCAAAGCCTGCACGGAGCGTGGGATTCCGGTAGGACATACGCCAGGGGTGTTAACAGAATCAACGGCCGATCTGGCATTTTCATTGCTACTGGCCGCAGGTCGGCGTGTAGTGGAATCCACAGACTTTGTCAAAGCTGGACTCTGGGAGTCGTGGAGTCCCACCTTGTTATTGGGCCAAGAAGTTCATGGGGCGACGATAGGTATCGTAGGGTTTGGCCGAATTGGTGAAGCTGTGGCACGGCGCGCAGCCGGATTTGGCATGCGAATCTTAATCTATCACTCCAGCCCAATCGATTCTCCACGGCTGAGACGGTATTCTGCCACTCAAGTGTCGTGGGATACCATCGTAGAAAAGTCTGATTTTCTGACTTTGCATGTTCCCTTAACTCAGCATACCAGGCATATGATCGATGGTGCTGTGTTGCAGCGCATGAAACCCACGGTGGTGTTGATTAACACGGCTCGAGGAGGCCTCATCGATACCGCAGCTTTGTATGATGCTTTGAAAGCGCACATCATTTGTGCTGCGGCATTGGATGTGACCGATCCGGAGCCACTTCCTCCAACTCATCCATTGCTGTCCTTATCGAATTGTTTAGTTGTCCCGCATATCGGAAGTGCGACCATCACAACAAGGACCAAGATGGCCACAATGGCCGTCGAGAACCTGAGTGCAGGATTGCGCGGAATTCCTATGCCGAACTGTGTTAATCCGGAAGTCTATCGTTCTTAATGCGTGGGTCCTTTGGTGGCTGAAATTCATAGGGAGAAAACTTGCCTGTGAAAGAGAAGATTGTAGTCGAAACCCTATTTTAATAGACTAGGCCAATTTTGTCTGATCAGATATCGTTTTTTGATTTTCAAGTCGGGAGGTTTCATGACGAATCCAGTGATCACCTGTTTAGATATGGAGGGAGTGCTGACGCCTGAGATTTGGTTGGCGGTCGCCGAGAAGACTGGCATCCAGGAGTTAAATGTCACGACACGCGATATTCCTGATTATGATGAGCTGATGAAGCTGCGATTGGGTATTTTGTCAAAGCACCAGGTACGGATCAGTGATATTACGCGTGTTGTGGAAGATCTGGGACCGCTCGACGGTGCGAGAGAATTTATGGCGTGGCTTCGGGCTCGCTGTCAGGTCATCATTTTGTCAGATACGTATTATGATTTAGTTGGGCCTCTCATGAAGCAGCTCGATTTTCCCACCATCTTTAGTCATACACTAGAAATTGATGGTGATGGCCATATTATTAATTATCACCTGCGCCAGAATGATCAAAAACGTCATGCAGTCGCTGCCCTCAAGGGGCTTCATTTTCGCGTCCTGGCTGCAGGGGATTCTTATAATGACATTTCCATGCTCAAGGAAGCTGATGCTGGTATTTTCTACCGACCTCCCGATAGCATCCGAACAGAATATCCCCAGTTTCCGGTCGCAAGGTCATATGAAGAATTGAAGGAAGAACTCTGTCGGACGGGCGGGGTCTCGCCCTGAAAGGAAACGGTCAATTATGCTGGATTTTTCTTAAGTATTGGTTTACGGTGAATGGCCGTTTGCATCTTGAAAACATGACTACCCCTGGGATTGAAAAAGGAGATGGGTTATGCGTCAACAGTTCTTGCCAATGAAATTGTGGGTACTAACATTGGTTGTCGCCTTTAGTGTGACAAGTTGTTTAGGAACTCGAGAATGGACCTACCCGCCTCCTCCTAACAGTGCGTTCCTTGGTATTCAGGCCGATCAGCCAGTTTCTGGTAGTCTGGTCGTTCTTCCATTGGTCGATCAGCGCGGGAAAGAGGAACAGGAAGAGTATTGGAAAATCGCTATCCCTCTCGTTCCATCCGGAGTGACTTTTTATGATCGACCAGAGGATGTGAAGGATCCTGAGCAGATTGATGAAATCGATTTTAACCCCCCTGAAGATTTTGCCCGAGCCTTGTCAGACGAAATTCGAGAAGCCAAGATTTTTTCATCGGTAGCCTATGCGGAAAAAAGTTCTGCACCCAGCACGGAATATGTGTTGCAGGGGCGCTTACATTCCACACGCTGGGAACGATCAATCACGACATATCTGCTGGGGCCCCTTGGAACTATATTCTGGATGGTTGGTTTGCCAATGGGCCAAACCGATATTACGGTTGAAATGGATTTGCAACTGACAGCTGCAGCGGATCCGAGCAAGGTTCTTTGGAGCTTTTCTATGGAATTTCAAGGCTGGGACCTGGACGGAATCTATTACGGACTTGCCAATGAAGTGAATAGTTACCCGACCGCTCTGCAAGAAGCCTTGCGTCCTGCTATTACGGATCTTGCAGATAAAGCGGCAAGTCGTTTGGCGACCTCGTGAGTTTGGGTGTTAATGCAGATTGTTAGACCTTTTTGCGAAATGTGGCTTTAGATTCGAAAAAGAACCGCCGATAACGTTTAGGTGTATGGGGGTTTGAGGAGATACCGAGAGAATTCGAATCTAAGATACAGTCCTCGATAGGAAGAAACTGTTTCCAGTTTTTGAGAAATCTGGGCGACAATTTGGTTCGGAACTGTGGATGTACAAGAAATTGTTGTATTCGTGACGGTTGGATCGCTCCAAGATGGATCTGCTATCGGTCGAGCGTTGGTTGAAAAGAAATTAGTGGCATGTGTCAATCTTATTCCACAGGTCACGTCGATCTTTCGCTGGGAAGATCGGGTCTCCGAGGAACAAGAATGTTTGATGATTATGAAAACAAGAAAAGAGTTATACGCTAAGCTGGAAGGGACCGTAAGGGAGCTTCACCAATATGAAGTCCCGGAAATCATTGCTTTGCCGGTCACCCACGGGTTGCCGGATTATTTGGCGTGGGTACGATCGTCGACTCAATCAGTCGATTGAGATGGTCAGGTGATTGGGTTAATCGTTACATCAGACTGAATGGAATCTCAGACGTATTGACCCTGAAATTGCAGTTCGCTACAGTGAAGGTATTATAAGGTAATATTAGGAATGTTGAATCCCTCGACAGGAGACATATGAAACCCTCTGATGAAGCTTATACGATAATGATCTTTCGAGGAGCGACCTCAAACCCGCTCCGGATTCGATTACGGAAAGTGATTCTTCGTCGAGCCTTCATTACGGGTATCATGCTGTGCATTGTCCAAGTTGGGATTATGTCACACTATATTGTTCAAACCGGGCAGGTCGTCGAACTGAACACCCTTCGTGAAGAAATCTCCGAGTCCCGTGGACAGACCATCGCGTTTTCTTCTTCCATTGATGACATGAAGCAACGGATGCTGGCCATGAATCAACTTAATAGAAAATTGCAAACGATGTTTGGATTAGAGCCTGATCCATTGGATCAGGGTGTTGAAATCAATGGGCAAGGTGGAGAAGAAATTCCATATGAGAACCTCTCAGGGAGCGAGTCAGCTCAATTATCCGGTCGTGCAAACCAGGCTGTGGTGGTCTCCATGGCGAAACCTCATACCCAAGCCGGGTATGTAGAAAATATCCAACATGGCCTCATTTGGTTGGATCGCCAAGCTGGTCGTCAACAGGAGGCCTTGGATCTTTTAGCTGACACAGCAGGTGAGCGCGTTGAACGATGGGCCTCCACCCCCTCTATTTGGCCAGTAAAAGGTCATATTACTTCGAAATTTGGGCCACGAATTTCTCCATTTACGGGGAAAAAGGCCTTTCACTCGGGTCTTGATATTGGTTCTCCTCGCGGCAGAGAAGTAAAATCTCCGGCATCGGGAAAGGTTGTTAGGGCTGCTTATGACACGAGAATGGGGAATTACATCCGAGTCAACCACGGGTTTGGTATTGAAACGACATACGGGCATTTGTCCAAGATTATTGCGAAATATGGACGGAAAGTGAAACGGGGGGATGTGATCGGAACGGTGGGCAGCACAGGGAAATTCTCAACGGGCCCGCATCTCCATTATCAAATTGCCATAAATGACAAAGTCGTAAATCCCGTCCAGTATATTTTGGATTAGTTGCCCCACGCCTAACAACTTTCCCCGAATCCAGTGTCCGTCCAGGGCGCATTACTTTCAATTCGATTTATCAATTGCCAATCCCTGAATGTGGTTTGGTCTTAGAGTGTTGAGCAGTTTCTGAGATTGAAGAGATGGACGGTTGATATAGTTGAAAAATTTCATAAAACCAGTCACATTATGATTCAAGTGAAAAACCGCCAAGAGCAACCTGGGAATGTACAAAAAGGGGCTATGGGACCAAGGCCTCTCCCAACTGACTTTCCCCTGGGCCCAGACCCTAGGACGGTCTAAACAGCATGGGCTGTGATCCCTCGTAATGAGGAACACTCCCTTCGAAGGTCCCAGGCCAGGAAGACCAATCACTCGGCATATAAGGGGGTAGGTGGGAGCGTATGGACAGAACCTAAGCATGACTAAGGTCAGAAAATTCGGTAGACGCCATTTCCCTACGTTTCCAGAAACAAATGCCTGTGCTGACTCGACACTCTGAATACCGTTCTATCATAACCGTAAGCGCGAGGGCTGGGATTCGATGGAACGAGAAAGAGATTACTCATGCTTCAAAAGAGCGCAGGCTTGCCTCGTGGATGGTTTGAAGAGGATTTCGGTGTATTTTTTCGAAAAGGTGCAGACGGAACCACAGATTTGTGATATGGTTTCTCGGAAATTCGTATGAATTAAGCCTTTTTGAAGTGGGGCCAAAGGCCCAGGACCTAGTGAAGGGTAGGGCTTCTTTTTTTCGGGTTGGGTCTTCTTTTATGTTGCGTTCTTAGTTCTTTCGGCATTAGAATTTTAAGACCCGCGAATTTATGTTGAGGGATCGTTTATTTTTGGGATCTCGTTATGAATTAAGGCTTGAAAATTAACCGGATTTTTTTGTTGGTAGGGTGCCAACGGTGATGGTTAAGAGGTTCAATTTTATTTGAAAAAGTGAAGACGTAGTTTTTGGCACGGTCGTCGCGGAAAGAGAATTAAACCCAAGGTAAGGAGGGCAATATGAGTCTTGATTATGTGAAATTTACGCCTGGTTTTGGAAAATTCATGCCAAAGGAATATCGAGATATGGTGGAACATGGTCCATTTGGGAAGAAAACGACTGTTTCCCAAGCTGGATCGTTTAAAGAAATTGTTGAAGAACATCCCATGTGTGCGGGTTGTGCTATGACGTTATTTATTCGGCTGTCCATGATCGCATTTCCGAACCCCGAGGATACTATCACGGTTGGAACTGCGGGATGTGGTCGGTTGGCCATTTCTCAGGCAGCCATTCCATTTGTGTATGGGAATTATGGAGATCAGAATGGTGTGGCTAGTGGCTTATCTCGTGGTCTTCGCCTTCGATTTGGTGATAAACCCAAAGATGTCGTCGTGATGGCTGGTGACGGTGGCATGGCTGATATCGGGTTTGCCCAAACGCTTCACTCTTGGTTTAGAAAAGAAAAGTTCACGACGATCATGTTGGACAACGAGGTGTATGGAAATACGGGTGGTCAGGAAAGCGGCATGACCAATAAAGGCCAAGTCTTAAAGATGGCCCCGCTTGGCAAGAAATTTGAGAAAATGGATATGCTGGGAATGGCAAAGGTGGCAGGGTGTGCGTATGTCGCCACTGTGGTTCCTAATAATCCACGACGGGTGGAAAGTGTGATAAAGAAGGCCGTGTTAATCGCTCGTGAGGTTGGCCCTACTTATATTCAGGCCTATACCTCCTGTAATATCGAATATGCGATTCCCATCGATAGGGTGTTGGAAGACTGTAAGGAGGTCGAAAACGATCGATATAAATTTGAGGAATATCTGTCGGACGAAGCGAAAGAATGCTTGTCTCAACAATATGGCTACAAAGAATATATGCCAAAACCGGCGAAGGCAGTAGAACAAAAGTAATTCTGGTTTACGCACGTCGGGCTTTTTGAAGGCATTGAGGAATAGAGGAGGGTTTGGGCATGGCAATTCGTTATAACATCCGCATGGCTGGTGTCGGTGGGCAAGGCGTGGTGACGGGCTCTCATATTTTTAGCACTGCGGTGATTCACGCGGGCGGAGAGAGCACGATTGTTCCATTTTATGGATCTGAGAAACGAATGGCGCCAGTTGAAAGCTACGTGAGAGTGTCTGATGAGCCAATTTATGAAATTGGTGAGATCACCTTTCCTCACATTATCATGATTTTTCATCCTCAGGTCATTACTCATGGCAAAAGCTACACCAACCCATTCTATTTTGGACTGAAAAAAGATGGGGTGGCATTGATCAATCATGAAAGGCCGATGAAGTTGGAGCCGGATCAGGCCCGGGAACTCAAAGAACTCAATGCCCAAATTTACTATTTGCCAGCAACAAAACTGTCCCTTGAGG
The DNA here is from genome assembly GCA_035873215.1 of Nitrospirota bacterium. Classification (GTDB taxonomy): domain Bacteria; phylum Nitrospirota; class Nitrospiria; order Nitrospirales; family UBA8639; genus JAYWMS01. The sequence continues at coordinate 11,758 of JAYWMS010000029.1, forward strand.
TGGCTGGAATTGACCTTGCCACCAATATGGCGATGGTCGGGGCTATTGGTGCCATTACGGGTTTGACAAACCTTGAGGCGTGTGCCCAAGCGGTGAAAGATCGTTTTCTTGGTAAAGGCTTTGTGGTCTCAGGAGGAACGGCGGCGTTAGATAGTGTGGTGGAAAGAAAGTTTAAGAAAAAGGCTGAGTTAATCGAGAAAAATCTTGCCGTGCTGAGAGCGGCCTGGGAATTTGCCGTCGATAAGGGTTGGGCGAAGAAACAGGAAAAAGAGGCTGCTTCTGTTGCAACGGCATAGCGTATAACAGAGAGGATATTATGTATTTAGTTGCGCATATTAGTACAGATATTTGTGCTGCCACGAGTTGTAAGTTATGTACGCAGTTTTGTCCTGAGGCCAATACGATTCTCTACAATACCGAGGCGGGAAAAGATAAAGGCCTGAAATATGGATCTGCCTATGTGGCCGTGGATCGTTGTAAGGGCTGCGCTCAATGTGTCTGGGTATGTGACAATATGGCCAAACATAATGCCATCAAAATGGAAATGATTGACCAGATTGGTGACCAAGCGTTGACGGAAAATTTGACGTATTCTGAAAAGAACTGTACTGCCGTGTTAGCCAGTCCGGTTCGCGGGTAGGTTGTGACGT
>JAYWMS010000112.1:0-5726 GCA_035873215.1 Nitrospirota bacterium
TTGATACTCCACGATGACCTGTTCTTGTTGGGCAGGAGTGAGGCGGGGGTTGCGTAAGATCCAATCTTTGGCGTTGAGGTCCTGGATAAGACCGATGTTTGGCAGCGCGTTTCCTTTGAAATAGGTTTGAGTCACAAATTCTGGGTGGTCCTTAGGCCGTATGGATAGGTGGAGATGGGGAGGGCGGTACCAGTCCTCCGTGGCAGGGTAAAAGCTGGGCAACACGGTTTTGAATAAAAAATAGCCCTGCTCGTCAGTAATGGCCTTCCCCCAATACTGAAAATGTTCGTCATGGACACGGTCTATGATCTTTCCTGTTTTGGGGTGAGCAAATTGTTGCGGTGCGGAATCATCTCCTTTGTGGTTGTACTTTCCAGAAAAATTGGCCTGCCACAATAATACGGTTGCCTCAACAATTGGCTGACAAATTTCTGAGTTCTTGGGGGAGGCTCTCAGCAATTGACCGCGAAAGTAAATTTTTTGACCCTGGGCTTTTCCAGATTTCCCCTTGATGAAGGTTAGGTCATTGTCATTGGCTAAGATGAGAGGGAGGCTTTGTTCACTCTCCTCTCGAATGGGAAACGACACCACTTGGTCATAGGGAAAGAAAGGCCCCCGGGTTTGACGAGGGGTTGTGATTGAGGGACACAAGGCTGCGAGGCCCATGCCCGAAGTGGCGAGTAGTCCCAAGGCCCCCGCGCCGACTTGTAAGAGCCGTCGGCGCGTGATGCTGTGAGGTTTTTCAAAGGAAGCTGGTTGATGCAGAATATTCACAGAACCTCGGGCTTGAGGTTATCCCTATCCATGATAAAAATCTTCTCGCACTATCTTACCATCCTTCCATGTTTGAACGGCGACTTGTTCCATGACCACCCGATTGCCGCCCTTAAAGGTGACATCAAAGGTCCATTCCACCGCCGCATGGTCACCATCCACCAGAATTCTTCCAACTTTGGCGCCATGAAACTCTTGAATATTTCCGAGGAACTGTAATTCGTACTCCCGGTTTGTGGCTTTGCCCACGCGATCCTCTTTCTTATTCTCGCTCATGACGACATTTTCTGCGTAGTGGGCATCAAACGTTTCCAAAATTTTCCCGGCTAGAATGCCATCAATGACGGCCTGGACATGGTTTCTTGTACTCATCATTTACTCTCCTATTTTGAAAATTGAAAAGTTAGGAATGTATGTGTCCCATTCGCCCATTCCGATAATCTGCGAATGCTTGTTGGATTTCCTCTTGGGTATTCATTACAAATGGACCGTAACGAGCGACGGGTTCTCCATGGGGAATTCCCCCAAGGATCAGGAACCGTGCGGCGAAGGCTTCATCGGGTGGAACAGACATCTGAATGGTAGTGCCTTCAGTTAAAACCGCCAGTTGTCCATCTTCAATCTTCTGTCGGTCTGGCCCCACGAGCACGTTCCCTGAAAAAACATAGACGCCAACATTGAGTTCTGGGTCAATGTCAATGGAGACTTGTCCCCCGGGTTGAATGGTCCAATCGTGATACACCATCGGGGTATGGGTGTCGATCACGGCTTCGACTCCCAACGCCTTTCCCGCAATCACGCGTACGGATGCCAAACTATCTGGAGATGTGGCGGTTGGAATGTCCTGTTGCACTACCTCCTGATATCGAGGTGACGACATTTTTAAACGCGCGGGAAGATTCACCCAAACCTGGAAGCCATGCATCGGACCGCCTTCGTTCAACATCTTCTGGGATGGCAGCTCGGAGTGGACCACTCCGGACCCAGCCGTCATCCATTGCACGTCACCTGGTCGCAACACGCCCTGGTGGCCAGCCGAATCTTTATGTTCCATTTCCCCCTGCAAGAGATAGGTGACAGTTTCAAACCCACGATGGGGATGGTCGGGGGCGCCGACCGCTTTCCCTGGTGCGTAGTTAACCGGTCCCATTTCATCAAGAAGCAGGAAAGGATCGAGTAGGGCTAGTTCCTGAGAGGGGAGAGGGCGCCGGACAATAAAGCCCCCGCCTTCTGATTGCCGATTTGCCGTGACTACTGTTTTTATTCGGCGAGGTGATGGTGTGTCATTGGTTTCCATCGTGGTTGTTCCTTCTGAAGAAATTTTTGCGTGTGTATTGATCATGTTCATTCTCCTCAAGTCTGCCTTCGTATGTTAGACCGCTCTTCCTGACGTGTGAGAAGAGGTCACGCGTAATCTATACCCATCAGGCCCGTGAAGATAGAAATTGTCATGGATTCTCCCCGTTTCGATTGGGGAAGGTTTCCACCCACGGTCGACGCAGTGTTGGTGAACCTGCTGTAGGTCATCCACCATCAAATCAAATGGTGGAGTTTGCCCGGGCTCGACTGTTGTGTTCCCTTCTGGCGTTTCTAACACCAAATGAGTGCCCCCACGGAGTTCTAAGACTGCAAATTCATGATCATGGTGTATGGGTCGCATGCCCAACTGGACAAAATATTCCACGGCATGGGGAACGTCGGTTACGACAAGATCGACATGGCCGATGGCCACCCCTGGGCGATTGTCAGATTGTTGCGGCGATGTGTTGTTCATGGCCCCCTCCTTCCGTTGACCTTTCTTGTGGCTGCGTGGTCTTTGGCGATTGTTTCCTTAAAGGTTTAAGTAAATATAGTACTAGTTAAAACAAAAGTCAAGGGTGGGGATAAACTAAGAGTGATGGGATGCCTGGGAGAGCTGCCTGAGGCAATTCTCTGTCAAAAAATGACTTGAAGGGGTTGCTAAGGGGAAGCCAGAAAAAATCAATAAGGAGAGGTTAATCCCCTTTAGGCCCAGGATAGTGCGTTGTAGCCTGTTCTAGTGCCTGTAAGCCGAAGATCCAGGTTTGTCGGGCCTGTCGCTCGTCTTGTTCGGATGCAGCGATGAGGACCATAAGGCTCCAACCTTCGAAGTGATGATGGTGAAAAAGGGTAGGCTGAATTTCCAGGCGCACCTGGAGGTACAGTTTCCTTTTCTGCCTATTCGCGATGTTCTGAATTTCGTCAGAAAGATGGTCTTTCAGAAAATTGGCGAGATTGGTGATTGTGGGTTTGGAGTTGGACAGGATATCTGCAAGGCAGAGAATGACAAAAGATGTGAGGGCAATCGGGCGGGCTGGGTTTTCTGTGTTCGCGAATCCTTGATCAGCGGCCAGGCTCATCAGAGGTGTGAAAGGAACGTTTATGAACCGTAACAGACGTTGAATTTCTGGCCAGCCGATGCATGATGGAAGGACGAAAATCCACTCAGGATTGGCTTTGATATCCACATAACTTCCGTCAGGCGTTCCCTCATTATTGGGCGAACCATACGGCACATGAAATATTTCGGCGTGCTCGGAGATGGCAATGCTCATGAATGGAGGAATCCGAAAGGGGGAAGTTTTTCCGTTATTACTTTTCGGCCTTCTCGGTTCTTGGAAATTCTGAATAAATTTCAACCTTTTCAATATCTTCAAGAGAGACTCGGGTCGCTTCAATTAACTTAGAAGCAAGTCGTGTCCTGTGGCCAATCAATTCATTATTCAAAAGGAGGACAGTATCGAAATACATTTTTTTCGTTTCTGTAGTTGATTTCAAATAAAGTTCTAATTGCGTTGTATGGTCTATAGATAAATAGACTTGTCCGCCTTCGGAATTTATGCAAACAATTCTTTTTATTCCATTCCGCTCAATGCTCAAATCAGTAAGGAAAGGTATCGCATAGAATTGTAGCCAATTGGGAACGCCAAAATATTCGCTTCTCTTTTGATTTTCACGAAGCTGTGTGGCCAAATCATCAGGTGAAATTGTATAGGTGGCACATCCGCCTAAAAAAATGAGTAGAAGAAACCCAAGTATTATTCCTCGAATAAATGGCAATAAAATCATCGCAACCTACGAGGCTGATTTAAATTTTAGTGTTCGGAAGTAACCGTGTTTTACAATGGCTCTAATTTAAGAGTATAGCTCAAAAAGTAGAGGTTAGGAATTTTTCCGATGGCTAAAACGTTGTGAATTCAATGACAAAAGGAAGAACAGGTTGTAAGGGTTACCCCTTGGCTGTTGCAGCACGTGTGATCGCCGCCTGTCGACGACGGTCGTTGTCGGTGAGGTACCGTTTGCGGAGGCGGACATGTTTGGGTGTGACTTCGACGAGTTCGTCATCCTCGATAAATTCCAAGGCGAACTCCAAAGTCATTTCGCGAGGGGAAATGAGATGAATGGCTTCATCAGAACCCGCGGCTCGGATATTCGTCAATTTCTTTTCGCGGATGGCATTGACGACTAAATCTTGCCCTTTGTTGTTGACCCCTAGGATCATGCCTTCATAGAGTGGATCGCTAGGGTGAATGAAAATCTCGCCACGGTCTTGGAGGCCCCAAAGCGCATAGGGGACAGCCTCGCCCACACCCTGAGATATTTGCACTCCTGCTGATCGTTTAGGAACCTCCCCTTTGAATGACTGATATTCAAAGAAAATCTGAGACATGACGCCGGTTCCCCGCGTCATCATAAGCAAGTCACTACGAAAACCAAGCAAAGCACGTGACGCAATTAAAAATTCCATGCGAATCGTTCCGACTGAACTGACTTGCATACCCTTCATTTCGGCCTTGCGATTGCCCATGGCTTCGATCACTGCCCCCTGATAGCCAGGGTCGACTTCGATTACTACTTCTTCAATGGGTTCTAGGAATTCACCATCTACCTCTTTGAAAATGACCTTGGGGGGAGACACTTCGAGTTCAAAACCTTCGCGACGCATCGTCTCAATCAAAATCGCCAAATGTAGTTCGCCGCGCCCGGACACCTTAAAGCGTTCTCCGCCATCGACTTCTTCCACTTTAATGCCGACATTCATCATGGCTTCGTGTGCCAAGCGTTCCCGAATGTGCCGCGAGGTGAGAAACCGACCGCCATCTTTCCCCGCCAACGGACTGGTATTATGCGAGAAATTCATGGAGATCGTGGGTTCATCAATGTTGACCGAGGGCAGAGCCGTGGGGTTGCTTGGGGAGGCTATGGTTTCTCCAACTCGGACATCCTGGACTCCTGCCAACGAAATGATATCGCCCGCCTCCGCAGAATCACGTTCCACTCGACTGAGTCCTTGGTAGGCCAGGATTTTCGTGACTTTGCTGCGTATTTGCTTGCCGTCTCGGGTAATCAGCATGACCTGATCACCGACGTGAACCGATCCATGGACGATGCGCCCTATGGCGATGCGACCAACATACGTGTCATATTCCAAAATGGTGACCAGCATTTGGAAAGGTTTATCTGGATCCGCAACCGGTGGAAGGACCCGATGGATGATGGTGTCGAGGAGCGGTTTCATGTCCTGGTTGTCTTCATCCAAATCTAGTGTCGTGCGGCCTTCTTTGCCGGAAGCAAAGACAATCGGGAAATCCAATTGCTCGTCTGTGGCATTCAGTTCGCAAAACAAATCAAAGGTTTGATCCACAACCTCATTCGGACGGGCATTCGGGCGATCAATTTTATTTATCACGACTATTGGTTTGAGATGCAGCTCCAGTGATTTCTTGAGCACGAACTTGGTTTGCGGCATGGGGCCTTCAAAGGCATCAACCAGGAGGAGTACACCGTCTACCAATCGCAGAATGCGTTCGACTTCAGAGCCGAAGTCCGCATGGCCCGGTGTGTCAACGACATTGATCAGAATGTCTTTGTAGCGAAGTGAGGCGTTCTTGGAAAAGATTGTGATGCCCCGCTCTTTTTCAAGGGGATTCGAA
>JAYWMS010000224.1:0-1782 GCA_035873215.1 Nitrospirota bacterium
GAAGATTCCCCTGTATATGAAGAAGACCTCAAAAGGCTATAGATGACGGCCAAGCGAGTTGCGCAGATGCTGGATTGGGCGAGCGGAAATATACACGCTCCCATCTGCAATTTTTAACCGTTTATCTTGCCGTTACCTCCCCGTCCATTTCCAATTCCGAATGTCCGGTAAGTCTTCGCCATGTTTTACGATATATTCTTTGTGCTCGATCAGTTTATCGCGGACGGCTTGTTTGACGTAGGCCGCGTGATAGCCAAGCTTGGGAACACGCTCGATCACATCTTCCACGAGATGAAATCGGTCCAAGTCATTTCGCACCACCATATCAAACGGCGTGGTGGTCGTGCCTTCTTCTTTATACCCCCGAACATGGAGATTACGATGATTCGTCCGTCGATAGGACAGGCGATGAATAAGCCAAGGATACCCGTGAAACGCAAAAATAATCGGTTTGTCGGTGGTAAAGAGTCCGTCAAACTCTCGATCGGATAAGCCGTGCGGGTGTTCATTTTGGGGTTGGAGTTTCATGAGATTGACGACATTAATGACGCGCACTTTGAGATCTGGAAGGTAGTGTCGCAGAAGATCCACCGCTGCAAGTGTTTCTAACGTAGGAACATCTCCGGCACAGGCCATGACCACATCGGGTTCGGCCCCTTTATCGTTGCTCGCCCACTCCCAAATTCCAATACCCGCGGTACAGTGCTTTATGGCGGCATTCATATTTAGATACTGAAGTTCCGGCTGTTTCCCGGCAACAATCACATTGACAAAATTGCGGCTTCGGAGACAGTGGTCGGTAACCCACAGTAAACTATTGGCATCCGGTGGGAGATACACCCGAATGACTTCGGCTCTTTTGTTCACGACATGATCGATAAACCCTGGATCTTGATGCGAGAAACCGTTGTGATCCTGTCGCCACACATGTGACGAGAGCAGATAGTTCAGAGACGCAATAGGTTGGCGCCAGGGAATATCCTGGCCCGTCACTTTGAGCCACTTCGCATGTTGGTTGAACATGGAGTCCACGACGTGTACAAACGCTTCGTACGTGTTAAAGAAGCCATGTCGCCCGGTGAGCAAATATCCTTCGAGCCAACCTTGGCAGGTGTGTTCACTCAAGATTTCCATGACACGGCCATCTGCTGCGAGGTGGTCATCTTCAGGCAACGTACTTCCCATCCAGGCACGATTGGTCACCTCGAACACGGCCCCTAATCGATTCGAGGCTGTTTCGTCCGGGCCAAAGATACGGAAGTTTTTTTGCTCCTGATTGTATTTCATGACATCTCGAAGAAATTGTCCCATCACTCGTGTGGCTTCTGCCACGACCCGTCCGGCTTTGGGGACTTTGATTGCGTACTCTCGAAAGTTAGGCATTTGTAAGGCCTTGAGTACCAGCCCACCATTGGCATGGGGATTCGCACCCATCCGCCGAACTCCATGTGGGGCGAGTTCAGCAAGTTCATGTTTTAACTTCCCATCCTCATCAAACAAGGTTTCTGGCTTGTAGCTTTTCATCCAAGTTTCAAGGAGTTTCAAATGAGATTTCTTTTTCGCAATACCCGAGAGCGGGACTTGGTGTGACCGCCAATACCCTTCGGCTTTTTGTCCATCTACTTCTTTCGGGCCGGTCCAACCTTTTGGCGTTCGCAAAATGATCATGGGCCATTGCGGCCTTGTTACATTTCCCTTGCTTCGGGCTTCATGTTGAATACGCTGAATTTTGAGAATGGCATTGTCGACGGTCTCCGCCATCAAGCGGTGCATGGTCTTGGG
>JAYWMS010000299.1:0-11570 GCA_035873215.1 Nitrospirota bacterium
CCGTGAACTTTGGAGCTGCCCTGGCCCTATCTCAAAAGCGAGTCCTTCTTGTTGATCTCGACCCCCAAGCAAACGCCACTTGTGGTGTTGGTGTAGAATCAAGCGGCCTCACGATTTATGACTGTATGGTAGGGAAAGCCAAAGTCGCGGATATCATAAAGGGAACGGCTGTTTCTCAGTTATTTGTTCTCCCGTCAGGTTCGGATTTAGTAGCTGCGGAAATTGAACTGACTGATATGCCTGACAGAGAACAAGTCCTAAAAAGTCTACTGGTTGAGTTAAACGACCTTTTTGACGTCATGATCTTGGACTGCCCCCCAGCTTTAGGTCTTCTAACCGTAAATGCATTAGTCGCGGCTCAGTCGGTACTCGTGCCTGTGCAATGTGAATACTATGCGATGGAGGGCTTGGGTCGCCTGATGTCTACGGTTGAACGTGTTAGGGAGCAGCTGAATCCTGGTTTAAGTCTAGAGGGAATTGTGCTAACCATGTGGGATTCGAGGTTGTCTTTATCTAGGCAAGTTTCAGAGGAAATCAAAAAGTTTTTTAAGGATAAGGTATATAACAGCCTGATTCCCAGGAATGTGGCATTAGCGGAAGCCCCCAGTTACGGAAAACCTGGAATTCTTTATAATTCTGCCTCAGCAGGTGCCAAAGCCTATTTAGAATTAGCCAAGGAGTATTTGGCCAATGGAGAAAAAAGCGTTAGGTAGAGGGCTTGAGGCCTTGCTGCCGAGTCGGAGTGCGGAGGTGGCACGGCCTCCCGGTGAGGCACTTCAACTCGTCCCTGTGACTCAAATCATCCCCAATCGTTTCCAGCCTCGACAGTTGTTTGAAGAAAGCGACCTCCAAGTTCTTGCAGAGTCCATTAAACAGAATGGCATTCTTCAACCCTTGATAGTGAGACCCACCGGGGATGGTATCTTCGAGATCATTGCTGGAGAGCGCCGATTCAGAGCCGCCAAACTCGTCAATGTTGAGGCGGTTCCTGTAATTGTTCGAAATTCAACTGACCATGAATCTACGATTTTGGCCCTAGTTGAAAATATCCAGAGGCAAGATCTCAATCCCATGGAAGAGGCTCGGTCGTATACACGCCTTATGAGCGAATTTCATCTGACTCAAGAAGCCCTAGCGGAAAAAGTCGGGAAAGATCGATCGTCTATCGCCAATTTTTCTAGACTCGTAACTTTACCTAAGGAAATTCAGCGAATGATCGAGTCTGGTTCCTTAACTTTGGGTCATGCGAAGGTGATTTTGGGAATAGCGGGCATTCCTCGACAGGTATCCTTTGCGCAACAAATTGTACGGGATCAGTTGTCAGTTCGTGAAGCTGAAAAAGTCGCACAAAAGCACTTTGCGTCTGGTGGACCAAGGTTGGTACGCAAGAAAGGCTCGGCACCCAAGAGTGACAATTTCCAAGTGGAAGAACAACTTCGTCAACGTTTGGGAACCAAAGTTGTGATTCGGTCCCGACGACGAGGGGGCGAAATTGCTCTTGCATATTATTCGCAGGAAGATTTGACCAGAATTATTGACGTGCTTTTAGCATGAAAATTCAGTAGTCTTGCTAAGGTAGCCTCAAGAGGCAATAACCGTTAATATGAGTCTTTCGCTAGGTATAAGTTGTATGGATTGGGATTTTTCAAAACACACACATCCAAGGAGGGACTTCCATGTTTGGAAGGAACAGTGAGTCAGACACGCACAATTCTGGCACGAGCAGTCACAGTTCGACGGGTTCGCCGCGCGGACACACGGAACATGATAATGTGTTTGACCAGAATCATGATGTCAGCGCGTTTGTGGGAGAAGGAGTTGAATTCAAGGGAGTGATTTCTTACGAGGGCACCGTTCGAATTGATGGTCACCTCGAGGGCGAGATTTACACCCAGGGAACCTTGATAATTGGACAAGGTGCGGTGATTAATGCAAAGGTGGAAGCAGGCACAATCGTATGCCAAGGACATATTGTTGGAGATATTATCGCCAAGGAAAAAATCCAACTGCTGGCACCGGCTGTGATGGATGGCTCCGTGAAAACGCCGTCCTTGTCAATGGAAGAAGGGGTGTTGTTTAATGGAACCTGCAAGATGGGGTCTGCCGAGTCAGGGGAATCAAGGGGTTTTAAGAGCCAAGAAGGAGTGGGTGCATACGATGAAAGCTTGAAGGCCGTCTAGTATTCGGCTGATTCATAAAGCTAACCATGGTTCAATAGGCAACGCGGTGTGTTGTGACCGTGGCTGAAATGAAAATTTAAGTGTTCCCAAGACAGAGTTATTTCTGAGGAGACAGTGGGGAGGCAGTCATGTGGGGCGACAAAACAGATAACAAGAAGGAAACCATATTTGAAGAGGAACATTATACGTTCCTGGGAAGAGGGGTGGACTTCAAAGGTAAGGCCCACTTTGATGGCACCGTTCGTGTGGATGGTCGTTTCGAAGGCGAAATAACCACCAGCGATACACTGATTATTGGTGAACATGCCGTGATTAAAGGGGCAATTACGGGAGGTGTTATCGTTTCAGGAGGAAAAGTAGAAGGTAACATCACGGCAAGTCAAAAAGTACAATTATTAAGACCGGCGGTGTTAATAGGTGATGTCAACTCGCCATCCTTTTCGATGGAAGAAGGAGTCTTGTTTCAAGGTCTTTGCAATATGGGCATTAGCCAACTCGATGATATAGAATCGAATTCCTCTACCCTTCAGAATGTTCATGATCTCATAGCTCACCGGGATAGTAAACTGCGATCGCAAGAAGTGTAGTTACCCAAAACACGACACCCCATGGCACGGCCAAGAGTCTTACTAGGTATGAGTGGCGGAGTAGATAGCTCCGTGGCGGCATTGCTGCTCACTGAACAGGGTTATGGTGTTGAAGGGATCACGCTCCAGGTTTGGGAGCATGAAGACGAGACGACGGCGACCAGCAAAAAGTGGCAAGAACGTGGTTGCTGTAAGGTCGGAATCGCACGGCATGTGGCTAAGTTGCTGAATATTCCGCATCGGGTCGTCGATACACGAGAGAAGTTTCAAACGTCAGTTGTAGACGATTTTGTCTCCGGATACCTGTCAGGCACGACGCCTAATCCCTGTGTGCGATGCAATGAACGCGTCAAGTTTGGCATGTTGTATGAACTCGCCAAATCTTCTGGTGTGGAATACGTTGCTACGGGTCATTATGCGCAAATTCGACGAACACCAAATGCCTACGGACTCTATCAAAGTGTTGATGCCAAGAAAGATCAAACCTACTTTTTGTATCGGATTTCCCGATCCTGGCTATCGCGTATTCTGTTTCCGGTTGGTGGGTTAGAAAAAACTGACGTATGGAAGCGTGCCGGCGATCTGGACTTACCCGTAGACGAATTGAAGGAAAGTCAGGAGATTTGCTTTGTCACCCAAGGCGACTATCGGGAATTCTTGAAAATAGAGGCCCCCACAGCTCAACGGCCTGGACCATTTGTGGATACAACCGGTGGTCAGATTGGAGAACATCGCGGAATTGCTTTCTATACCCCTGGGCAACGAAGGGGCTTGGGTGTGGCAACGGGTGAACGGATGTATGTCAAAGAGGTGATACCCGAAACCAATGAGGTAGTATTGGGAAGTTCTGACGATCTCCTCCAAACGACTTGTTGTGTCTCGGATTTGAACTGGTTGGAGGATTCTGTCCATGATGGGCAAACCGTATCGGTGAAGTATCGCTATGGCTCCCCTCCCGTCACGGCAGTCTTGCATCGTGAATCCGAGAATGAGTTGACGATCGAGTTCGCCCAACCTCAACATGCTATCAGTCCGGGGCAATCGGCCGTGTTTTATCGAGAGGACCAAGTCCTCGGGGGGGGAATTATCCAACGGGCAAAGGTGCCGAACAAAACAGAGATTCCGTTGCATCAACTGAATGTACAAAATCCTTCGGATGTAAAATCCAGTGGTTCAACAACTGTCTTGCAACCAACCGGTTGACACCCAATCTGTCACATGATACCGTGCTTCGTTTTTTGTCATGCGCTTGCGCAGATGCCTGTATTGTGTCCGTTTCTTGAGAACTGAAAATACATGAATAAAACTGTTGCTCGTCGATATGCGTTGGCGCTCTTTAAGCTCGTGCGGCCGGAAGATGTGGATGTGGCACTGAGTGGTCTTGAGTCGCTCAATCAGTCCATTAAAGAGTCGACCCAACTCAAACATGTGCTCGCCTCCCCTGTTTTTACGCTGGAAGAAAAAACAGCGGTCTTGACGGCCTGTTGTCAAAAGGCATCCTGCCCTGTCGGCGTCGATCGATTTTGCTCGCTTTTATTAAAGAAAAATCGGGTGGGAATTCTTCCAGAGATTGTGGAAGCGTTTCGTCAATTGCTTGATGAACATCGAGGGAAACAGCCGGTGTTGCTCAGTTCTGCAACAGCCATGGATAAGGAAACGCAGTTGCAGGTACAGACAACACTACAATCGGTGTTGAAACGGGACGTGGATCTCACGTGTTTAACCGATGTGTCCCTGTTGTCTGGAATTCAAATTCGCATCGGAAGCAAAGTCTATGATAGTTCGGTGAAAGGGCGGCTCGAAAAAATGCGAGCTCAATTGGCAAAGGGGTAAGGCATGCAAATTAAGGCAGAAGAGATTAGCTCTATCATTCAGGAAAAAATTAAAGGCTATGACCAACAGGTTGACGTCAGTGAAACCGGCTACGTCATCCAAGTGGGTGATAATATTGCCAAGGTGTATGGGCTGGAGGGGGCCATGTCGGGAGAATTGTTGGAATTCCCCGGGAACTTGTTTGGCGTCGCCTTAAACCTTGAAGAAGATAGTGTCGGAGTGGTGCTCTTAGGCGAAGCCACGGATATTCGAGAAGGGGATCCAGTAAAGCGAACCGGTCGTATCGCTGAGGTGCCCGTCGGTGAAGCCTTGGTGGGTCGGGTCGTCGATTCCATCGGTCAGCCAATTGACGGAAAGGGCCCGATTCAATCATCTGAAACGCGACTGATTGAAGTCAGAGCTCCGGGTGTGGTGGATCGGCAATCGGTTGGCGAGCCTCTCCAGACAGGGTTGAAGGCCATCGATGCCATGATTCCTATCGGTCGCGGGCAACGTGAATTGATCATCGGCGATCGGCAAACCGGCAAAACCGCCATTGCCGTCGACACAATCATTAATCAAAAGGGATTGAACGTTTATTGTATCTATGTCGCGATCGGTCAAAAACGATCCACCGTCGCTCGCGTCGTGAAAACACTCGAAGATAATGGGGCGATGGCCTTTACCACTGTCGTGTCGGCAACGGCCAGCGATGCCGCTTCGCTGCAATTCTTTGCACCATATGCAGGTGCGACGATTGGCGAGTATTTTCGGGACAATGGAAAACATGCCCTCATTGTGTATGACGACTTGTCTAAACATGCGACGGCCTACAGAGAGTTATCTTTATTATTGCGTCGCCCTCCTGGTCGAGAAGCCTATCCTGGAGACGTCTTCTTTTTGCATTCACGGTTGCTCGAACGAGCAGCAAAAATGAGCGATGAACATGGCGCTGGAAGTTTAACCGCGCTCCCAATCATTGAAACGCAGGCCGGGGACGTGTCGGCATACATCCCAACCAATGTTATTTCCATTACCGATGGACAGATCTATCTAGCGAGTGATTTGTTTTATTCTGGTATCCGCCCGGCGATTAACGTGGGCTTATCCGTCTCTCGTGTGGGTGGTGCCGCGCAAATCAAAACCATGAAACAAGTCGCCGGGACGTTGAGATTGGATCTGGCCCAGTATCGAGAGATGGCCGCGTTTGCACAATTCGGGAGTGAGTTGGATAAAGCCACGCAAGCCCAATTGGCTCGTGGCGCACGCATGGTGGAACTATTAAAGCAGGCTCAATACAAACCCATGCCTGTTGCGGATCAAGTGTTGTCGATCTTCGCTGGGGTAAATGGATTTCTTGATGATGTGCCCACAAACAAAGTACGTGAGTTCGAAACGGGAATGCTGGAGTTTATCAAAGAAAAATATTCCCAGATTCGTGATGAGGTCGTCACCAAGAAAAAAATTGATGACGAATTTGGTGGCCAATTGAAAAAAGCCATTGGCGAGTTTAAAAAGAGCAAAACATTTTAGTCAGGTTCCCTGACAGGAAAGTTCCATGGCTAGCCTTCAAAGTTTACGACGGAAAATCGCGTCCGTTAAGAATACGCAGAAAATCACCAAAGCTATGAAATTAGTCGCGGCGTCGAAACTGAAACGTTCACAGGACCGTATACTTTCCGCACGACCCTATGCCCATAAACTTCGTACCGTGATAGGGAATCTCAGCCAGCACACGAGCCCATCCACGCATCCTTTGCTCCAGCGTCGAACAGGCAACAAAACTGAACTGGTGGTGATTACGAGTGATCGCGGGTTGTGTGGAGGGTTTAATGCCAACATTCTTCGTCGGGCGACAGAATTCCTGAATCAGCGGTTGGAAGATGGCGGGCAAGTCTCCGTGAGTCTGGTCGGACGGAAAAGCATTGATTTTTTCCAACGACGCTCATGGAAGATTCGACAAGAATGGCCAGGAGTCTTTGACCGCCTGACCTATGAACATGCGCTGGATATTGGGCAGAATATCGTTGAGCATTTCAATCAAGGCACGTTCGATCAGCTGTATGTGGTCTACAATGAATTTAAATCGGTGATGCAGCAGGAAGTGGTCGTAGAAAAACTGCTTCCTATTGATCCGCATGAGACGGACAACGTGGCTGAAGGAGCAGCGCCTGAATCCACCTCAGGGGCGTATCTGTTTGAGCCGGATGAACAAGAATTATTGGAAACCCTCTTGCCCAAGCATTTTCAGGTGCAGACATTCCGAGTACTTTTGGAGTCAGCAGCTGCAGAACAAGCGGCACGCATGACCGCAATGGACGGAGCCACCCGGAACGCTGGGGAGCTGATTAAAAAAATCACATTGTTCTATAATAAAACTCGTCAGACAGCCATCACCAAGGAGTTAATGGATATCGTGGGGGGAGCCGAAGCACTAAAATAAAGAGTCTCATGATGGGTGAAGAGTTAAGGGTAACCCGCTTTTTCATTCATTGCTCTCTGGCAATCACTCCTTACTATTGGCATGTTGAATAACTGATATATTCTCAAATACGGTATCTTAGTTTATGCAAGTTCGCGAAACACCAATTGAGAGACAGGAAGTTCAAAAAGGCCCGTTATTTCACCCGCCCAATCCCGGGGGCGCCAAGACGCCCTTTTCCACGGGCAAGGCCTCAGGTGCTTTGGCGAGCGGAGCGTACTTAAAGTACGTGAGCACGACAAAGGGCCGAGAACGCCGCTGGCGGACCCTTCGAAAATGCTCAGGACAGGCTTTTTAACTTCCTGCCCGACAGAAAGGATGTGATCAGGTGAGCACGCAAACCGGAAAGGTTATTCAAGTCATAGGCCCTGTGGTGGATGTAGAGTTCCCGCCAGGAAAATTGCCCAACATCTATAACGCGGTGAGGATTCAACAAGCTGCCACTGCGCAATCGGGAAAAGCCGAAATGGATGTGACCCTGGAAGTGGCACAACACCTCGGAGAAAACCGAGTTCGTGCCGTGGCCATGTCCTCGACGGATGGCTTGGTGCGAGGCATGCAGGTCTCCGATACCGGTGCTCCCATCTCGGTTCCAGTCGGGCCAGAGACCTTAGGTCGTGTGGTGAACGTGCTTGGCGATCCCGTAGACGGGTTTGGACCAGTCAATACAAAGAAAAGATATTCTATTCATCGACCAGCTCCTTCGTTAGAAGATCAAGAAACAAAGACGGAGGTGCTGGAGACCGGGATCAAAGTTATCGACCTGCTCGAACCCTACGCCAAAGGCGGAAAGGTCGGATTGTTCGGCGGGGCTGGGGTCGGCAAAACCGTCATCATCATGGAGCTCATCAATAATATTGCCCTCCATCATGGTGGATTTTCCGTGTTTGCGGGGGTGGGGGAACGGACACGGGAAGGAAACGATCTCTGGCATGAAATGCAGGACTCTAAAGTGATCGATCCCAAAGATCACACCAAGTCGAAAGCGGCGCTCGTGTATGGCCAAATGAATGAACCACCTGGCGCCCGGCTTCGAGTCGGACTGACGGGGTTAACAATCGCGGAATATTTTCGTGATGAAGGCCAGGATGTCTTGTTATTCGTCGATAATATATTCCGGTTTACGCAAGCCGGGTCAGAAGTGTCGGCATTGCTGGGCCGCATGCCCTCTGCCGTGGGATACCAACCAACCCTTGGATCCGAAATGGGAACGCTGCAGGAACGTATTACTTCCACGAAGAAGGGATCGATCACGTCGGTCCAGGCTATTTACGTGCCTGCGGATGACTTGACCGATCCGGCGCCGGCAACAGCGTTTGCCCATTTGGATGCCACAACCGTGTTGTCTCGACAATTGGCGGAATTGGGTATTTATCCAGCCGTTGACCCGCTTGATTCCACCTCAAGAATTTTGGATCCGCAAGTTATCGGCGAAGAACATTACCGAGTTGTGCAAAATGTTCAAGGAACCTTGCAACGATACAAAGATCTTCAAGACATCATCGCTATCCTGGGGATGGACGAATTGTCTGAAGAGGATAAGCAGACCGTGGCGCGCGCCAGAAAGCTCCAAAGATTCTTATCCCAGCCCTTCCATGTGGCCGAAGCCTTTACCGGGACACCAGGGAAATACATCAAGCTCAAAGACACGGTGCGGAGTTTCAAAGAAATCATTGAAGGGAAATACGACCACCTTCCGGAACAAGCGTTTTATATGGTCGGGCCAATTGAAGAAGCCATCGAAAAAGCAAAAACCCTTGGGTACAAAGTCTAATGGATGCCCCTGCCAAATCCGGGAAGTCTGGAACATTTCTCCTGGAAGTCGTGACCCCGGAAAAATTACTCCTGAGTGAGTATGTAGATCAGGTGACGGCGCCTGGTACGGAAGGAGACTTCGGTGTGCTGCCTGGGCATAGTCATTTTCTGACTAGCTTGCGCATCGGAGAGTTACAATACCGTATTGGTGAGAACATTCAGTTCATGTCTGTCTTGTGGGGCTTTGCGGAAGTCAATCCCAAGAAGGTCACGATTCTGGCAGAGGTTGCGGAAAAAGCAGATGACATCGATGTCGATCGCGCTGAAGCGGCAGTGGCCGAAGCAGAGGCACATGTGGAACGCGGAGGACTTCCCTCCGAGGTGGAAGAAGCAAAAGTCAGTTTGGAAAAAGCCCGGCTGCGAAAAAAGGTGGCCGAGCGGATTCGCAAACAAGGCCACCCATAACAACCTCTGGAAGGTGCACGTCCTTAGGCGACGACGAAGGTTTCCCCAGGCTGTAATGCCAGAGATGGTCACCTCCCCGATTCCTTAACGTATCACACATTACCCACGACGGTTTTTTACAGCCATCCATGCCGTATGTTGAAACGCGGACGGAGGTCACCGTTACATCTGGAGAAGGATCCAAGCGCTTGGATCACTTCTTGGCTAACCGTGATCCCAACTTTTCTCGAACTACTCTGCAGCGTTTAATCCTCGAAGGGCATATCACCCTTAACGGGCAAGTCATCAAACCCAGCTACAAAATTCAGCCGGGCGATAAGATCGTCCTCATCGTCCCACGTCCGGAACCGCTCGACATGGCCTCGGAGCCTATTCCGCTGGATGTTGTCTACGAGGACCAAGCCGTCATGGTCATCAATAAACAAGCAAACCTGGTCGTGCACCCTGCCCCCGGGCATTGGTCAGGAACATTGGTCAACGCCCTATTGCATCATTTGAAGAACAAGTCGACGACTCTATCGAGCATCGGAGGAAAAGAACGACCCGGGTTGGTTCATCGATTAGATAAGGACACGACGGGTATCATGGTGATCGCCAAATCCGACCAATCGCATTCGGCCCTTGCTGGCCAATTCAAACGGCATAGTATCACACGCATGTATGAAGCATTGATTTGGGGGGTACCCAAAAAATTGGAAGGTCGCATTGAGCTGGCCATTGGTCGAGATACCAAAGAACGCAAAAAATTTTCCAGTCGCACGGCACGTCCCAAGGAATCCGCGACGGTATACAAGGTCAAAGAACGGTATGGCAAATTGGCCGCGCATGTCGATTTGTTTCCACAGACTGGGCGAACCCATCAACTACGCGTGCATCTCACCGCACTGGGTTGTCCGATCTTAGGCGATCCTACATATGGCGGGAAAAAAGTATCCGTCATCGGGGACATACACATTCCTCGAGTTATGCTCCATGCAAAGACCCTCGGTTTTGTGCATCCTGAAACCCAAGAGGAGATGAATTTTACTGCCCCCTTGCCAATGGATATGGCTGATGTGGTACATCAATTACAGGAAGCCACACAACAAGCAAAATCAGAATCATGAAACGGAACCGACACTGGTCATGAGATTGGACAACGCGCGATGAGTGAAGCCAAAGGATTTACAGCTAGCCAAGTCATCGACACGTTTGGAGAGCTGATCGCAAGTTTGTCTGCCTTTGCCGCGAAAGTGCCAGCACAATCCATGATGGCAATACCGGGCGGCATTCGTCCAACCATGGAGGCCGTCGATGCCTATGAATCCATCGTGTATCGATTTCGAGATGGGGCGGGCAGCACCTATCGCGTGCTAAATGGGTTGTTCGTCAATTCGCTAGAAGCCTTTGAAGCTGGGCGTGTGTTTGACGCCGTGCCGCCACTACTCCAAGCCATCGAACAATTAGTGGTACTGCATGAAGAAGAGAAAGTGAAGTTTGCCGCAGAAGATCAGAACCGAATTCGCGACTTCCATCAACGATTGGAAAAAATTCTTCCGGAAACCAGCAAGCCGGAAGTCGATCTGCCTACGCCCGAATCCTACTAATGTTGTGGTTGGAAATATCCTAACCATCCGTTCGTGGTGAGCCTGTCGAACCATGAACGCTACTATGTAGGAGACAACGCCCTTCGGCTGGCTCAGGGCGAACGGAATAAATAAAGGGCGGTCTAAATTCAACATAGGCGAGTTGACACTGTCTCATGAAATGCGTCAAAAGATAGCAAAGTGCGCCCGTGGCTCAATGGATAGAGCATCGGTCTTCGGATCTGTTTGGAGGGGGTTACTCAAGTAGTTGATACAGCGAGTAATCCCCTCGTCTTTACTGGCTAATGTGGGGATCTACTTTCGTATCTGCTTGCCTCCTCTTGCCTCCAATCTCACCCCTTTGTCTGTATTTCTAACACCTATTTAACACCTCCTCACAACAACCACTTTTATTCCTCTATTCAACCTACTCTCTGCCCATTTCCACCGAAGGTGGGGGGTGGGGGAAAAATTGGCCAGTCCCAATACGTTTTATAAACTGGTGAGTAATTTTTTTTTGGTTTTGCAGTATCTACATATATTTACCTATCTAGCTATCTCTATCCTGTCGCTCTCACAGTTTTCACATTTGCTAGACAACAGTAAGGCCTGACCCATTACCTACTTCTCAATTTCTGGGCAGGAAGGATAGCACTGGCAGTTAAGGTTGATGCTCTTTAGGACGATAGAGAGAATATTATTCATTAGGCAAAGGTGGTGATAT
>JAYWMS010000404.1:0-1927 GCA_035873215.1 Nitrospirota bacterium
CCAGTAAGGCACTACCGTAAAGGAGAGGTGTCAAAAATCTCATCGCTCTTATGATTCCTTCGGTGGGTCTGAAAATCAAGCCTGGCACTACTTGCCTCTTGACTCGCAGTCTCTCCTTTCACTAGTATGCACAGCTGTTACTTAATTGAATTGAGAATTTTGCTATGAAAGTTGCTTGGATTACCTGTCCAAAATGTCACAAACGTTTCTATGTTGAGCTTCTCATGCTCAAGGAAACTCATCCGCAGACAGGCACGAAGCCGTTTTGTCGCTGTTGCTGGTGCCTGGCTGAATTCACAGCCAAGGAAGCGGAGCGCGTAGAAGTTTAGGACATTCGTTAGTTTGCTTTTCTCACACCGGGATTTCGACGTTGGTGAGCGGGTGTGAGGCAGTACCCCCACTCTCCGGCAATTTAGGAGGTGTTATGGCGAAGGATTTACGTCAATTTTTGGAAGAGTACGAACGGGACCACCCCGAAGATGTGATCACAATTGAAAGGCCCATCAGTCTCAAACACGAGATTGGAATTTTGGTCGATCTCCTGGATCGTGAGCGCAAGTTTCCCTTGCTTCGCATCAAAAACCCCATTTTGTGCAATGGTGAGCCTTCCGAGTACGAAGTGATCATGAATGAGATCGGCTCACGCAGCAAATTGGCCTACGCCATGAAGTCCACCTGGGAAAACGTCTCCCACGATTGGCGTCGCCTGGCCGTTGAAAGCAAGATAGATCCAGTCGTTATCGATCGAAGTGAGGCACCGGTGAAAGAGGAGATCCTGAAGGGCGATGATGTGGATATGCAGCGTTACCCTGCCTATCAACCCTATCTTATGCTGCCCCATCCTTACGTTTCTCTGGCCCCCATGATTACCTATCACCCGGAGATCCATGTCGACAACATGGGGATCCATCGAGGTGAGATCCAGGGCAAGAACAAAATCGCCTTCCTGTTTTCTCCGGATAACCACAACTCCATGAATTTTTATAAGCACGAACAGGAGCACAAGAAGAACATGAAGTGCGCTGTGGTGGCCGGACTGCATCCGAACGTACTGATGGCCTCGCAGACCAAGATGGGTTATCCGGAAAGCCATTTCGCGGTCTGCGGTGGAATGTTGGGTGAACCGTTGCGATTGGTTGCCTCTGAGACCCTGGGCGATGATTTCATGGTGCCGGCTGATGCGGAGATCGTGATCGAGGGTGAGATTCTTGCCATGGAGCGCACGGCGGAGGGTCCCTACAGCGAGTACACCCGGCACATTGGGGCTCAGCGTTGGTCCCCCTATATGGAGGTGAGCTGTATTACCCAACGCAAAAATCCACTGTGGTCCAATTACGCTATCGGGCGCAATCACGCCTTTCAGGGACTGGCGCGGGAGTTCAAGGTCTACGATATGGTCAAGCAGGTGGTTCCCCAGGTGACGAAGGTATACCTGCTGCCCCATGCCGGAGGCGATGACGGTCTAGGCTTTTGTTTTATCCAGATGAAGAAAACAGCCGAGGGCCAGCCCAAAACCGCGATTCACGCCGCCCTGACCGCCAATTATGGAATCAAGCATGTCATCATAGTCGACGATGACATTGATATCTACGACGAACGAATGGTGTTTTGGGCTGTGGCCACGCGCGCACAACCGGATAAGGACTGGGTCATTATTAAAGACGTGATGTGCAGCATCGTTGATCCGTCCATCGAACACCATTGGGGCTCCAAGGCGGGAATTGACGCTACCCGGCCCGCTCCTCCCGAGCCCTTCCTGATCCCCACCATGTTCCCGGAAGAGGATATGAAGCGCATCAAGCTGCACGATTTTGTTCCCAAGGAACAATTGGATCGGATTCCGGACGCTTTCCGTAAGGTAGACCCAGAAGGCACCGTTGAAGAAGAGCCGGAAGCGATTCCTGCGGAAACCGATCCCGGGTAACCC
>JAYWMS010000172.1:0-2983 GCA_035873215.1 Nitrospirota bacterium
CAATCATATCAAGAAACGACACTTATGATACGACTGAAATTTAGATGTGTTCACAAGCAGAATCGGCTATGATGTAAGAAAATACCTTCTCCTAAGCAACTGAAAATTCATCGAGCGCCTATGTCCTCCCAATCCCCCAACAAACTCTTGTTCGCCCTTCTCGGCGGCATTTTCGCGGGCATCCTTATTGGAGGGTTCGCACCAACTACCGGGCGATCCATTCAATTTCTGGGCGAGTTATTCCTCAAAGCCTTATTTGTCATGGTGGTGCCCTTGGTCATGAGTTCCATCGTCGTTGGCGTAAGCAGCCTGGGCGACGTACGCAAGTTGGGACCACTCGGTGCGCGAACGGTCACCTTTTTTATGGCCACGACGGGAATCGCCGTCATCATTGGCCTCGTACTAGTGTTGCTCATTGAACCGGGAGTTTCCTCACATTCCGAAACACTCAACATCCAAGAGGCTGATTCCGCTAACTTTTCCCAACGAATGGAGAATAAACCCACAACCATTGGAGAGTTACTCAAAACCATCCTGACAGGACTGGTGCCAAAGAACCTCTTCTCCGCCATGGTGAATGCCGAAGTCCTTCCCCTCATAATTTTTTCATTGGTTTTTGGCGGCATCCTGACGACGCTTGGTGAAAAAGGGGAGCTGGTCATTCGATTTTTTGATGGGGTGAATGAGGCCATCATGGCGATGGTCCATTTGCTGATGTGGACTGCTCCCATTGGAATCGGCGCCTTGCTTGCTGGGCGATTGGGCGAAGCAGGAGGCTTTAGTGGATTCTGGCCGCAGCTCGTTCAACTGGGGGCTTATGCGGGAACCGTGATTATTGCCCTTCTCATTCATGCCCTTATTGTTTTGCCGCTGATTTTGCAATTTATCGGGAAACAGAAAGTCCCAACCTATGCACGGAATTTGAGTACAGCGCTCACGACGGCATTTTCCACGAGTTCCAGTTCCGCAACTTTGCCCGTTACTATGGGAGCCGTTATTGATGAACACGGAATTTCGTCACGCACTGCCCGCTTTGTCCTCCCATTGGGCGCAACCATCAATATGAATGGAACGGCCCTCTACGAAGCCGTGGCAGCCGTATTTATCGCCCAAAGTTACGGAATCGAATTGACGCTGGCTCACACGATTATCATCGTACTGACGGCTACTTTGGCTGCCGTCGGGGCAGCAGGAATCCCCGAGGCCGGCCTTGTCACGATGGTAATCGTCTTAAAAGCCGTGGACCTGCCCATTGAAGGGATCTCGTTGATCTTAGTCATTGACTGGTTTCTGGACCGCTGCCGAACCACCGTGAACGTCTGGAGTGATGCCGTCGGGGCAGCCGTGATTGATGCGTTAGGAAAACGCTCCAATAAATAGGCGCCTCTTAGCCCACAAACAACCCCCATAAATTCAGGCTCGCTGCATAAATTCTCACACCTGCCTTTCTTCACACTCATGGTGAAGTTTCCGATATAATTACATAGACAGGTTAATGGACATGTCCCACTCCTACACTATTGGAACCCTCCTTCTGGATCGTTTGTATCAGCTTGGTCTGAAGCACATTTTTGGTATTCCTGGTGATTATGTGCTCACACTGTTCAAGCTTATTGAAGAATCCCCGATCCAGCATATCGGCACGACGCGCGAAGACTGCGCCGGATTTGCCGCAGATGCGTATGCACGCATTCATGGAATAGGCGGAGCCTGCGTCACATACTGTGTCGGCGGGCTCAATATCGTCAACGCCATAGCATGTGCCTATGCGGAACGCTCACCGGTCGTCATGCTGTCAGGCTCACCCGGTATGGCAGAACGAGTCAAAAATCCCTTTCTCCATCACATGGTTCGCGACTTTTCAACACAACGGGACGTATTTGAAAAAATCACGGTGGCTGCAGTCGTGTTAGATGATCCGCTCACCGCTGAACGGGATATTGATCGCGCCTTGCTGGCACTGATGACCTATAAGCGCCCCATTTACTTTGAAATCCCACGCGATCTGGTGTTGACCCCCGTTCAGGCTGCCTCCTCGGCGCCACCCTCCCTCACCAAGTGCAACAGCGACCCTGCTGCCTTGAAAGAAGGTATTACCGAAGTGCGGAGCATTCTGTCCGATTCTGAACGACCGGTCATCTTAGCTGGAGCAGAAATTCATCGCTTTGGATTACAAGAAGAATTGACCACAATCGTGGAACACATGAATATCCCCGTGGCTACCACACTCTTGGGTAAATCAGTCATTCGTGAGGATCACCCACTGTATATCGGAGTCTATGGGGGGCTGGTCGGACGTGAGGAAATCTTGCATTTTGTCGATCAAGCCGACTGTCTGCTTACCCTAGGAACGTTGCTGACAGATATTGAAGACGTCAAGGCCCATTCCGTCTTGCTGGCAGCAGGACGAACCATTCATGCCACGGCTGACACGATCACGATCAAACACCATCGCTACGAGGACATACTGTTTGAAGATTTCATTCGAGCACTAGCCGCCTCTCCACTCCCGTCTTTTCCTACTCACCCTTTGCCAACTCACGATAGGACGAAGTTTAAACCTCCTCCCGCTGACGCACCGGTGACACTTCAGAGCATGTTTGGGTGTTTAGACAGCCGGCTTCATGAGAAAACCATCGTAATTGCGGATGTAGGGGAATCATTGTTTGCTGCTGCAGACTTGCATGTGCACAAAAGCGCCGAGTTTCTCTCACCGGCGTATTACACCTCCATGGGTTTCAGCGTTCCGGCGGCTCTGGGAGCAGGATTGGCCGATCCCTCGTTACGACCTATCGTGCTAGTCGGGGACGGAGCCTTTCAAATGACAGGGACCGAATTGGCCACCTGCCTCCGTCATGGTCAAGCACCCATTGTCATCGTGCTCAACAACCGCGGGTATACCACGGAGCGTGAGATCATGGAAGGCCCCTTCAATGACGTGCACGAGTGGCAGTATGACCAGATCGTCACTCTTCTTGGCGGT
>JAYWMS010000174.1:0-5531 GCA_035873215.1 Nitrospirota bacterium
GTTCAACGCCACCGATGTGGGATTCATTTACGACATCACCGGAGCAGCGGAGTTTCGGTTTAAATTCAACACGAAAATTGTCGTAAGCCAAGATGGGAAAACAGCCCTGTTTATTTTTCAATTCGAGAAATCAACACTCGATGGGACGGTGCTTGAAACTGGTGACGGAACAGGAAAAGGAGTTCGAATCGAAGTGGAACCTCTGGACTAGAGACCGGTATGAAATTTGGTACGAGCATGCTAACCAGACTCGGACTCACGCTGCTTTCCATCTCTCTCCTTCTGACTTCGTGCACCCCGGGGAGCCGTTCTCAAGAGTCTGCTGAAGGCAGTCACGATATGGGTGTCAAAGCCAACTATCAAGCTAGGCTCGGCTCCGAATTCGAACCTATCGGCACTCAAATCGGAGCCTTCAACCTCCCCCGACGAGTTCGGCATACCCCCACGGGTATCGTGCTCATCCTCGTTGATCCAGGCACTTTCATGATGGGAACCCCTCTCTCCGAGAAACATCGTGACAGAGACGAAGAACAACATATAGTCACGATCGATACTTCGTTCTACTTGGGCGAAACTGAAGTGACGGTTTCACAGTGGAAACAAATCATGGGGCCCGGGCCAGAGAGGCTTCCCGACAATGGCGAGCTACCGATAGGTGGAGTTACCTGGTACAGAGCACAGGAATTTGTGAAACGGTTGAATCAGTCCGGCGAATCAGGTTGGCGACTCCCGAAAGAAGCGGAGTGGGAATATGCGTGCCGCGCTGGGACGACGACTGCGTTTTCTTTTGGTGAGGACATCACCCCGGAGCAAGTGAACTACAATGGCAAACGTCCCTATTTGAGCAAGAAGCGCGGTCTTGATCGCAATGCTCCGGTCCCCGTGCGCAGCCTTCCCCCCAACCCCTGGGGTTTCTATGAAATGCACGGGAACTTATGGGAATGGTGTGAGGATCTGTACCTCAAACACCCAGCGCGGGATACTTTGCCTCAGGACACCACCGGGCTTTCGCGCGTCATGCGTGGCGGGGGCTTTCCTTCGAGAGGGAAGCAGGCTCGGTCCGGTTATCGAGATGGATACCCACCCCGTAGCCCTGGCCCCAAGTACGGATTCCGCATCGCAAAAACCATCGGCGAATAACCTCCTAAAATTGGCAGTACTCTTTTAGAGGGTTATACTTCTGGTTACCTAGTGTCATGTTTCGCAAGTTCGTTCATGGTTCGACAGGATCACCACGAACGGCAGAGATTGTACGCTACATTGTTCGCCATGGATGGCATGTATTACCGACATTCTGATATTTCATTCTTTTCGAACTTCACCCTAGCCTCTTTCAGTTTTTTTATCTCTCCCCTTTTGTAAATCAGGGAAATAACCCGTATGGCTGACTCCCAAGACGATAAGCCCAAGCTGCCTTTGACAAGTATGTTGGCTCTGGTGGCGGTGGTGAGTGGGTTGTTGGTGTCTCAGATTCCGTTGAAGACCTCCCGGCCCATCGGGAAGGAAGTGGAGAGCCATGTGTTTGTAGGGGATGATCGTGTCCAGTCGCGGCTTTGGCAGGACCCGTTTGAGGCGGTGGAGGCTCATTTTGCAAAAGAACATGCACGCGCGAAGGAGTCCCGTGTGTCTTCACATGGTCACCATGATTTAAAGGATTTGGCGCGGGTGATTCATTCGCTCGCCCCGGACAATCCTCAGTTTATCATGATGCCCGTTATGGTGAATGGAAGTCCGTATTCCAACGGGGTAGAGTCCCGTCTTCGGCATCGCTATGCCGTGGTGTCGGGATTGGGTGCTGCCGAATATCTTCCTGAGGCGGCGGAGTATGTTCGCTTCTTTCGGTGGAAACCTCCGTCCTGCAAGGATCTGCCTTGTCCCACCATCGTGGTGCCGGTCGAGTGGTATAAACCCAAACCCAGTATTCGTGATCATTCGCCGCAGGTGTTGGTTATTTGGATCAAGGCGCAGGACTTTAGTGAGAAACCATTGGCTGGGCTTGCTCAATTTGTTAAGGAGTTCCGAGAAAAATTTAATAAGGCACCGCATCAATTCAAAATTCTGGGGCCTCGCGGGTCCGGTGGTTTGGCTGCGATGGTTCAGGAAGTGAAACAGCCTTCCGGTGCGCTCGAACCGTTGAAGGGTGTTGAGATTTTTTCTTCTTGGGCCACGGCCGAAGATACCTTTTTGATCGGTGATTCACCGAATGACTCCTCCGACGCTTCTGCTACGTCCTCCCGATCCATAAAGGTGGAAGACCTCTTTGCGCGTGAGGGCATTTCTCTGATTCGGACAATGGGAACTGACGCGATGTTGGTCGGGCAGCTTATCAGGGAGTTGAACCTGCGGGGTGTGAATGTGACCGAGTCCTGTTCGGGTCGAGGGTGTCCCCATCATGTGGCGCTCATTTCAGAGTGGGATTCGTTGTACGGACGGGTGTTGCCTCGCACGTTTGTGGCGGTCGCGAAGAATCGAGCCCGGGGGCACACGAGTCCTGAATTGACTCAGCACATCAATGTCCTTCGTCAAGATAAATGGCCTGACTGGGCCCATCATTATTCCTACCTGGCCGGGCTTGATGGCGAGCTTCCTCCCAAGGACCCAGGGAAGAGTGCCTCTGATCGTTCGTCGAAAAAAAAGGCTCAGGACAAAATGTTGCGCTCGGCGCAGGGAACAGAACTTCCCATCGGTCGAGCCCAACTAGATTACGTGCGTCGATTGGCCAAGACATTACAAGATGCGGCTGCGGATATCCCTGGAGGGTATAGTGCTATTGGGGTTTTGGGCAGTGATGTCTACGATAAACTCTTAATCCTTCAAGCCCTACGGCCAAGCTTTCCTCAGGCCATCTTTTTTACCACCGATTTGGATGCCCGATTGGCGCATCCCGATCAATTGCCCTGGACCCGGAATTTGATCATTACGTCTCATTTCGGTCTGGAACTTCCTCGAGACCAACAGGAACCCATTCCTCCTTTTCGTGACGCTTATCAAACAGCTTTGTTCTTTTCTGTGCTGCAGGCTTTGAAGGATCCTGCCGAGCGGGGCGTCTTCGTGGATTCGCCCCCGCGAGTGTATGAAATCGGGCGTCACGGCCCCTTTGATTTAAGTGCCTTGGTTCCGCCGGGGCCTATACGCAGCATTCATCCGATGCGGTCCGATCTGGATACGTTTAGCGGAAATCCCCGCCTCATTAACTGGTCTTTGAACCTCATGATCGGCGGAACACTCATCCTTATGTTGCTCTGCGGGATGCTGGTGAGCAGCCAAGTGTGGGATGGATTTTTCAACCTGATGGCTAGTAGCCGGTTCTGGATCGCAACTGGGCTTGGCATGGCTATCGTCATCGCCTTGGCTCTGAGGGCGATGAGTGATGGAGCTGATGGTGAGCCCTTTGTGGTCACGGACGGGATCAGTGTCTGGCCGACTCAGGTCATCCGCTTACTCGCCTTCTTTGTCTGCGGAGGCTTCTTTTTGTATTCAGGGTGGAGCTTGCGCACTAATGAAGCTGTGTTAAAACGCACGTTCGACCTTCCGGATTTACCCAAAACATCCTCCAAGGGCTTAGGCCATCACCGGGTCATCGGTATTCACCGCTGGGGTCCGTACCCTTCCGGGACTACGACGATTGATCAACTCTGGCACGACTATTTAGGCCTGGGCCGTTGGCAGAATCGGTGGGTGCGATATAGCTTTCAGGCGATCGTGTATTTGTGTTTGGGTATGTTATTGATGCAGGTCTTCGGGCTCCCCCATACGCCCTGTCGGGGGCCGGCTTGCTTTTCCATTAACATTGCCGTCCTGCTCGCGAGCGTGTTGGGTATGATACTATTGATTTTTTTCGTGGTAGATGCCACGCGGCTGTGCCGGCGATTCATCAAACATTTGGTGGACGAGACGATTGAATGGCCAAAAGAATTTCTGAAAAATGAAGCTAAGAAGCGAGGGGTGCACCCCTCGCTTGCGCGTGAATGGCTTTCCATTGATTTAATCGCCAAGCGGACGGACGCGATTGGTCATCTTATCTACTTTCCCTTTATCGTACTATTTCTCATGTTCGTAGCCCGACATCCGTATTTCGATCGATGGGACCTTCCCGTCGGGCTGATCATTCTCCTGACCCTGAATGTCGCCTATGCTTTCGGGAATGCGTTGGCCTTACGACGGTCTGCAGAACAGGCTAAACAGACTGCTTTGTCTCAACTTCGAACTAAGCTGTATCCGTTGTCCGATTTGGTCGCTTCTGACAAGGAATCTAAACAACAGATCGAACGTGCCATCGAGGCGATTAAAGGCAATCATGAAGGCGCCTTTCTGCCATTTACCGCCCATCCTATCTTTGGCGCGATCGCGCTTCCGTCAGGAGGGTATGGGCTGGTGCTTCTTATGGAATATCTGGGGAAGGCGTTTTGATTTGGAATGGGTGTGGACTTCTTAAGAACGATCCCACAGGGTTGGTGGGTAATCCGTGAAGGAACTGGTTGGTCTGGTTCCTTTTTGATGTCGTGGGAAATTCAGACTAGGATGTGACATGCAGCGCTATAACATTTTTCATCGTACCTATTATAATTTCTCGGGCATGGTGACCCTTGGACCCCATCACTTACGCCTGCGTCCGAGAGAAGATCATGAACTGCGCATTGAGTCTTCCACCCTGAAGATCACACCTCCCGCTAGCCTGCTATGGTACCGGGACGTGGAAGGCAATTCGGTTTGCATCGCCACTTTCGATTTGCCTGCAAACCAGCTTGTGGTTGAGAGCGAAGTCATCATCCAGCAATACAATGAAGATCCCCTCGACTTTCTGGTTACTGATTATGCCATCGATTACCCGTTTACCTATCAGCCCGATGACAAGATTGTGCTGTCACCCTATACGGAATTTCCGGAGCCTAGGACAAAAAATCTGCTGGCTGATTGGATAGCGAGTATCTGGCAACCAAGTGAACGGATTCAGACGTACACCCTCTTGCAGCGGCTTGGTACCCATATCCATCAAACGCTTTGGTATCAGTTGCGGGAAGAACCTGGAGTTCAAACGGTGGGGCAAACATTATCGCAGGGTACTGGCTCTTGCCGGGACTTTGCGCTGCTATTCATGGAAGCAGCGAGGTGCTTGGGTCTAGCCTCGCGCTTTGTGAGCGGTTACCTCCATGCACAACCCTCTACAGTTAATTTTGGTGCCACGCATGCTTGGGCCGAAGTGTACCTTCCAGGCGCAGGCTGGAAGGGTTTCGATCCCACTACTGGAGAAATCGCCGGAGCTGATCACATTGCCGTGGCGGTCGCAAGATTGCCCGAATCGGTGGCGCCCATAGAGGGATCATTCGTTGGTCCACCGGGATCGAGTCTTGATGTCGGCGTATGGGTCACGAAGTGTTAATTGCTGATCGGGTCTCAAAATTGTTCGTGTCAACGTGTCAATTTAAGAAACTGGCCTTCACAGATCTTCTGATCTTTCCACCATTTGTCGTCATTCCCGCCTGGCCTAAGCGGGAATCCATTTTGTTCCGTCCGGATGGATACCCGCCTCA
>JAYWMS010000508.1:0-2848 GCA_035873215.1 Nitrospirota bacterium
CTCCGCCCGTTCGGTGAGAGTCTGTTCGCCCTGAGCGACACGGCCCCCACGGCAATTGAAGGGATTCGAGATATCCTACTGATGTTCTTAAGATAATCTGCAAGCGTGGTGAATGATGTTTCCGTATTTCTAAAGCCGAAAAAAAAGAAGGCCCACTCGGTTACCCCGCGTGAGCCTTCTAGAGGAGGATGCGCTATAGATATTACTTTTACACATGACAGCCAACTCGTCTATACGGTAATCACCTACAAAGTAACACGGTTTGAATCGGCCTGACTGATTTTGGCGTCATGCAGCATGGCATGGTCTATGCGGAGTCTACGCCGAAATACGAACGTGTTTGTGGAGGGAATGGTGAAAAAAGCCACCAGCGGCGTTCTCGCCATATTGCCGGGCTCACGTACTGGGAGCACGCTCTGCGCGCCAAAAGGGCTCCGGCCTTGCCCGTGGAATTGGGGGTTTTGGCGCCCTTGGGATTGGGCGGGTGACCAAGCGGACCCACCGCCTTCGCGAGGGCATGCTTTTTTGACCATTCCCGTCGGCGGCTGTTATGGATATCGTCTAGGGCATTTCTGGCGAATGTGAGAGAAATATTCAACAGGCCCATGGAGAATCGTTCCCTCGATGTTCGGCAAGCAAGAATGATGGTTGAACTGAGGGGCCCAATTTGGGCTATTCCGTTCATGGAAGCCGTTGGAACTCGTAGGTGGTGGGATCCATCATAATGGCCCCTTACTCAGAAATTACCCTACCGTCAGGTGACGTATTTATTTCTCAGACTTGTTTCAGACAAAATACACCATACGTGTGCGAGTATTTTCAAGGGAGACATCGATGGTTACCTTTCAGAAGAACGAAGATCGTAATATAGATACCAGAAAAGAGTCACTTCAGAATCTGGCGAATTTGTGCAAAGAAGCCTATGAGTCGGGCTTGACGTTAAAAGAGGTGCATTTCGTGTCTGGTGCGGCATGGGCAGATTTTCTCGATCCTCCCCTGAGTTGAATCGGCTGTCTTCTTGTTGAGCCGTTTTCCAAGAATTGCAAGAAAACAGTTTCTGCCTTACCAGCTCACTCATACCGCAGGTGAATACCTAAACGTTTCCTATCAGGAGGGAGCGTAGCGATTACCTCACTCGTCTCGTTTGTTATTTCCCATGATCATGAGGCGAAGTATAGGAGTCGGCCTCATGAATCCGATGTGGCCACGGGATTTCTGACTGGCGTTATAGAACGCAATTCACAGGTGACTCAAGATGAAAAGGGGAGAAGGCTCAATCAGTATATTCAGTCAGCCTTCTCAAAGGGCGTCAGGTAGGTCTAAATTTGTCCCACGTCTCGCAGGTGCCTACTTTGAAAACCAAGATGGTATGTCCTGCATTCTACATCACGCGGTTTACCTCATTAAGACCGTCCTTCCTTGCGGGACCTCCACATATTCTCTGCTTGCTCCTCACCGACCTGTTTGATCGTAGGGCTCCATGAGCCCTGCCCTGCGATATCCCAATAATCCTCCGTTCGAGTGACAACCGAAACGGTTCCTGCCTTCGCTTCCCATTGTGTGTGACCCGGGATGATCGTGAATCCTGGGAGCCACCAGCCTCGCTCCTCATACCGAGTGCACCGATCATAGAAGACGGATCACCAACAGCGGGCATACCCCTAATTGATCACGTTTATATAGATGGGTGCCCCCCGAGTCGTGCATCAACCCTCACGAACCGAGGTCAGCTTAAGAGTTCCAATCCGATTTCCGAAAAAAAAGACAAAACCACAACTCAGTGCTCAGACGAGTGGCGCCAAAAGCAACATTTAAATGGTTCATGGGTAGAGGAGTGGTGCCATAAGCAACACAGAGCATCATGTGAAAAAGGGAAGGCGTGAAGCATGAAGGGTCGTTACCAATTTATTTCAACACCCCTCACCCATTAGGCATCACTCTTCATGAACGACAAACGCCGAGCAACGACCTAATAAAGTATGGCAGGTGAAGGCTGTATCCTATATCTACACAAAACCAGATACCTCA
The DNA here is from genome assembly GCA_035873215.1 of Nitrospirota bacterium. Lineage (GTDB taxonomy): Bacteria > Nitrospirota > Nitrospiria > Nitrospirales > UBA8639 > JAYWMS01. The sequence goes on from JAYWMS010000508.1 coordinate 2,029, forward strand.
AGCAGGGAGGCTAGCGGTTCATGAGCCAAACTAAAAATATGGAAGTCCAAACTGGCCAAATGCCACGTTCCCTGATCTGGGCGATGCTGGTCCTATGTGTCGCTCCGTTCATGCTCAATCTGGTCGGGGTTGATTTTTCCTCGTCCAAACCCGGGTTCCCTTGGGCGGAGGTATCCACCATGGCGCCCCATGAACGCATCGATGCCATGTTTCACACCCTTTCTGGGAGCTTCACCCACACGCTCTTAGAATGGACCGCGTTTCTGACGGCCATTTTCACCCTCCTCTTGGCCTTCCTGCACTTCACCATTAGCCGAGACGTCACCACTCCAATCATCGGCGTGGCGTTGTTCTGTGCAGGGGTCATGGATGCGTTTCATACCTTAGCCGCGGATCGGTTGATCGAGTCAGTCGCCGATAACCGGAATCTCATCCCGTTCACGTGGGCCATCTCCAGGATTTTTAACGCGCTCATTCTTATCGTGGGCGTGGGCCTATTCATGCACAAACGCGTCAAGACTCTGAAAGGAGATCTCCGCTTTGTCTTGGGGATAAGCGCGGGGTTCCTGGTGTTGGCCTATACCATTATTTCCTACTGCGCCAACAGCGCCCAACTTCCTCAAACCATGTATCCGGATTCCCTCATCACGCGACCCTATGATGTCGCTCCGTTGATCCTCTTTGCCGTCGCCGGCCTCACGCTTTTCCGGTGGTTTCATAAACAGCGGCCTGGCATCTTTACCCATGCCTTGCTCTTGTCCATGGTGCCCGAAGTGGTGGTGGAACTCCATATGGCCTTCGGCTCAACAGCCTTGTTTGA
>JAYWMS010000524.1:0-2668 GCA_035873215.1 Nitrospirota bacterium
ACCAACGTTGTTGTCCTCTTGATCGGTTGGTAGAATGTCCTTCCTCTCATTTAACCCAATTTTTAACCCAATTTTCTATGCCATCCCTTTTTGCTGACGTCGTCTTTCCAGACCGAATATCGCGACCCTTCACTTACCGGATTCCACAAGCCCTGTCAGGCCAGCTCAAAGTTGGGCAATGGGTGGTGGCTCCTTTGGGATCGCAAACATTAGCCGGATTTATTCTTTCACTTTCCGGGCAACTCGCTCCAACATGGCCATCTGCCTCTGCACGTAAAATTAACATTCGTGAACTCCAAGATGTACTCACCACGTCTTCCGATTTTGAGTTAGACCCCATCCTCATAGAATTGGCTCAATGGATATCCGAATACTACCTGGCACCCATGGGACTATGCTTGCAACTTATTCAACCGCCTCGATTACCGGGCAAGATCACATCACGTATCACCATAACCGAAGACGGTCTGGCTGCAGTCCCAAGCCTCAGACCATCGACCAACGGCACCAAGCTTCTCACCTATCTTGTAAAAAAACCCAAGGGGGTGACACGCGTCACCTTGCGCAAGATTGTTGAAAACCTCGACCCGGCTTTAACACGGCTCAAACGCCAAGGGTGGCTCAACGAATCCTATTCAATTGGCCCTTTCAGGAGCACCACCGATCCGGGAGGTTCTTCCATTCCTCGCACTGAAATCCAGACCCCGACCGCTAGGAAATCAGGAGAAGAACAAACGCATTTATTTCAAACGAGCCTCACCCTATCATCTTCTCAACAACGTCAAGTTTCCGAAAACTCCTCAGAACCACTGCCATCGTGGTGGGATACATTTCAGCACGGAAATGCACTGCCACAATTTCAGGAATTTCTGGTTTCGAACCCTTGGGCCCGAGATCTCAATGTCTTATGGCAAGCCGTAGAGGAAACCCTACGACAGGGAAAGTCCGCACTCCTAATCAGTCCTGATATCAGCCGAGCATCAGAAATCGCACAATTCTTTCGGGCGGAGTGGGGGGATCAAGTCGGTCTTTTTCATAGTGGTTTGCCTGAGGCCACGAAACAAGCGCGATGGGTCGCCATGTCGCGCGGGCAGTTCAAGATTGTTGTGGGTACTCGAATGGCTTTGTTTGTGCCAATGCCCTCTCTGGGTTTGATCAACCTGGAAGACGAAGACGACTCTTCCTATAAAGAAGAGCAATGCCCCTATTACCATGCTCGAGAAGTCGCCCGACAGCGCGCGGTTTTAAGTGGAGCGACCATTTTCTTTCAATCGCGTCACCCTTCTTTAGAAACCTACGCTCATTTTGTGTCTTCGGATGAGGCCTCCGGCTTATTCTCCAATCAGGCCCCGATGAGAAAGCCTGAAATTCACGTAGTCGATCTTCGTCAGACTTCTTACGGAACGATTCTAAGTCAGAAAATGCTACACGCAGTGGAATTGGGATTACAGGCCGGCGGGGGCATCGTGTTCTATATAAACCGTAAGGGGTTTTCTTCCTCCTTACTCTGTCAGGATTGCGGAATGGGGCTAGAATGCTCCCACTGTCATGTTTCGTTGAACATGCTTAAACCTCCCCCTCGATTGGTCTGTTCATACTGTGGGTATGTAGGGGCAGTCCCGATTTCATGTCCGGCGTGCTCAAGCCCACGCCTGGAACCAGCCGGGTTTGGAACAGAACGGGTCGAAGAGGAATTAAGGAAACACTTCCCAACCACTTCGATCGCACGCCTCGATCGAAACGCGTTCGGTGCTCGCCACGCAGATACCGCCATCCGTGAGAAGTTCCGTAAAGGAGAAATTGCCATTCTTGTGGGTACACAAATGCTCTTTCATGGAGAACCCCTGACCCCAGTCCGCTTCATGGGAATCCCTTATGCCGAATCCGGTCTCCATATGCCAGATTTTCGAGCAGCCGAATATCTGTATCAACATCTGCAGCAAGCCATTGACCTTGTGCCATTTGAATATGGCGAGGGGAAAGTTGTCCTTCAAACGCGTCTTCCAACCCATCATGCCATCGAAGCAGTCGTTCAACAGAACCCTCGCCTGTTTTATGAACATGAACTCAGTATGCGACAGGCGATGGGATACCCACCAACAACACAATTAACCCAATTATTAGTTTCAGGCACACAACCGAACATGACACAAGACATCGCTTCTCAATTGGTCAATCAATTAGCATTGAAACTCACAAAACTTTCTACGGCCGCGTCATCGCCGCCAGAAACAGAGCATATGATTCTGGGTCCCATCCTACGTCGAGGGCACCGAACAACCAAACGTCATCAATACCAGATACTCATTAAAGCTCAGGCATCAAGGCTCATCGGGCCCCTCGTGAAAGACACGTTAAATGAGTTGAAATCCGACAAATCGACGAAGGGGATTCAGTTCGGGGTCAATGTCGATCCGGTTGACATGCTGTAAGGGAATATTGAAAAAAGCCGCCAGCGGCGTTCTCGCCAGTTTGCCGTGCTCACGTACTGTGAGTACGCTCCGCGCCCCAAACTGGCTGCGGCCTTGCCCGTGGAAAAGGGCGTCTTGGCGCCCTTGGGTTTGGGCGGGTGACAAAGCGATCTTTTTTGACCATTCCCCTCGACTGCTGATATCGATTTCGTCTCGGCATGTCATGTATGGGCATATTTAACAGGCCCTGTAGGGGG
>JAYWMS010000529.1:0-6508 GCA_035873215.1 Nitrospirota bacterium
TAAAACCTGTGGAATAGGTTTGCTAAAAGAGGGTTCCCGCCATGACGGCGGAACCCTCTTTTTTTATTCGGAATTTTCTTTCGATGCGTTTCTGAATTTTATTGGCAAGGTATCTGTCTGCTTTCAAGATATTATCTGAAATTCTGGAGATACGGTTTCTATCAAACCCTACAGTTCTGGTTCATTGCGCTTGATTCACTTAGGCTGGGGTTAATCGTCATGATCACCAACTTCGCCGTGACCTTTGCCATGCTTGCCTTCGTGTTTGTAGTGCCTCTTCCCCCTCATGTCATGCTTCATCCCTCCCATCCGGTGCTCCATGTGGTCTTTGATCACTGCGCGAAATTTCTCGTATTGTGCCGACGTCAGTACTTCCTTGAGTTTGAGCATGGTGTTAACGCGATACATCATCATGCTCTTTTGGATGGTTCCAATTTCGTCCACCTGCTTTGTGATGGCACTTTTATTCGTCGACTTTTCATCTAAAAGGGTGCTTAGATCAATCATGGCGATTTTGAAGTCGGCTCGATTTTTAATAGAGGCTTTTCGGTAATCTGATTCAAGTGGTTGGAGCGTCTTGACTTGTTTTTCAGTTAACCCGAGTTCTTCCTTCATCGCGAGGGGGGAGACAGATTTATGATGCCTCCTCATTCCATCGGGGTGTCCCATTTTGTGTTTGCTTTCATATGAGGAATGCTCTTTCCCATGCTTACGGTTTTCATCTGCCACAACCATGCCAATTGGGATGAGGGTCCCGGCTACAAACATTATGCTCAAAAAAACTCTGGAGATCCTAGGGTTTTTCATCTACATTTCCTCCTCAATAATGAACGATTTAGGGTTAGTGAATGGGTTTTCTCTCGCATGGAAATTGTCATAGGATTCACTCGTGGTTATTGTTTAATCTATTGTACCTTGTTTGACAGCCGAACGTTTGATCGCCGTTCCCTGTCCAGCATTTTCACCTAAAATTGTGCATGGGATACGTACTTTGGTCAATGCGTTTGCTGTTGTTCACTGGAAATTTGCCTCAAGGAGGAATGTGTCATGCAGGGTTTGGCAACGATTAAGCGGTTGAGAAAGTCCGGCTCAGTTCAGATAGCATTGAAGCGCCGGTCTCAGCATAGGAAGGAGATTGAGGCGTTGCAGTATCTGCTTCATGAGCTTGGGTTTGATGGGCCCTTGCAATGGGAGAAGTACGGTGCGGATGGTGATTATGGCGGGTGTACCACGCGGGCGGTGCAGGCATTTGTTCGACAAGCAGGGATCAAGAGTGAATCGGCAAAATCTGGTACCCGTGTGACGTCAGACATTGCCGACGCCTTGATTCGATCGGCTGACGAAAAGATTGCAGCGCAGCGGGCCCTATCCCTCAGAAAACATCAGGTGAGTCTGGGGAGGACCGTACTTGGGCGGGGAGCCGAAGGGCCGGAAGTTGTTGAATTGCAGATTCGATTAGCAGGATTTCGAGGTACGGTTTGGGATGGGGATTACGGACCTGGAACAGAGCTTCAGGTTAAATCGTTTCAGCGTGACTTTATGGGAATGGCTGAACCAACGGGAGTTGCTGATGAGGTGACCTTCAAAAAGCTACGGCAATTCGCTAAGACCAATCCTGTTCGGTTCCAGAAGGTGCGCTGTCCATGCGGGGAATGTTCCGGTTTTGGTAACGGACAGTTTGCGAATGTGTATCGAGATGGGAAACCTCACGTCGAGGCTTATCACAATCGGGAATACCCTGGTGTGCATAAGGCTATCCTGCATGCGTTTCGCGCAGCTCGGTTTTATGGCGGGCACACCGAGGATGCACCGCTGATCATGTCCAGCGGCTATCGATGTTGGATTAACAATAACCGGAGAGGACGGTTGAGCACGAACCATATGGGGAAAGCGCTGGATTGCGACTTTACGCTCCAGGCTGGAGAAGATAAACGTGATGACCAGAATCGATGTGATCGGTTTCGTGGGGTCCTCGTCGAAAAGGGGAATTTTCAACTCGGCTGGGCTGCTCCTAATCGAAAATCGCTCGAACCCTCCAACATTGCGCCAACCTGGATTCATATGGATGTCCGCCAGTTTGCCCCTCGTTACCTTGATGATCGCTTTTTTGTCACCTCAGTGGCGGCGCTGGATAGTTTTGATATCGAAGGCTAAACCTAGGGTGTTTATCTAAGGAACGACCTCTATTGAGCTATTCCTTCGTCGCTTAGTCCACACCCTGGATTTCAGGGAGACCCTGACGTGATGAAGATCACAGAGGCCTTGTGATGGAACGCATAGCAGAATGGATGCAAGCAGCTTATAGTCACATCAGAGAATAACCGCAGGGAATGTTCAACGTCTTTACAGATGGTCTGTGCAGGCTATCGTCAGCGAGGGTCAAAATATGTTACAACCCAACCTCAACTACTTTTTTAAACTTGGAGTAATCAGACCTATGGGTAACGATCAATTTCACGACAAAACAAGTGAACGGCCTGAGCACTTTTCCAAGGCTCCTATTTTGCACGAATTAGGCCGAATTGTGCGAAGTGCTTATGAACAAGGTGTTAGTCTTGAGGAAGCCTATGCCATTTGTGGAGCCGCATACGGTGATTGGCGTGAAACCTCCGAGGCGCGAACTCCGAGGAAGCTCCAGTTAGCAGTGGCCCAAGTTCGAAAATAGAATGTCCTCGCAGAATTCAGGTCCATGGCTCGGCACGCCTGGACCGACACATCAATGATAATCTAACCCGGGATGGGGATTTTTGTGTCCTGCCTTAGGTTGGAATACAGTCCATTTCATTCTAGCTGAGTCTGGATTGTCTCTCGCGTCTACTGTGACAAGATCATGAGATCTTGTACGCAAGCCTTGGTTTGCTTCACATCCTCCCTTCATCGATTTCAATAATGTCAACCCAAGTGGAAGCGGTGGGGAGATCCTCGATGGTCACTCCGCGTTGGGCTGCCAATTCAGTCAGACGCGCTTGAAACCGTTGTTGTGCACCTTCGTTTTTTGGTCCGCCCTTCAATACCATATCATTCCACTGTGCGCGTTCCTCTGCGGTGAGGTTTTTTCCTTGTTGTGTGACCCAGGCACTTAGCTCTTCGTCTGTGCCTCCCTCCAGTACCCGCTTTTCCAAGTCGTTTCCATTGATTTCCAACATCTCAAGGAGATATTTGTCGAATCCGGATGTGAGGTAGTTGTAGTCTTGCAACAACCCGGCATGACGCATGCCAATTTTATCAAATAGACGTCCTAAGTGGGCTAACCCGTCAACCTGAAATTTTGGACTTCGTGGGAATTGTTGGGTCGTCATAGTGTAGTCTCCCGTTCAGAGTAAGGATTCGTTCGTGGCTTCGCATTGTATAAGCATTTGGGTCGCGATTCATAGTAATTTGGCAGAGAAAAATTTTGGTGGACAGTCGGATGGTCCGTGCTGATTTACTGATTTTGAGAACCGTTGGGCATGAATTTTAGTTCTCTTTTTTGCCGGTCTTCTGTGCCTGATATTGCACTTGGATGCCCGTTGTTTCTGAGTCTAATTCCGTCGGAATTTTTATCTCCTCTCCCATACTTCTGAAGTTGTTGAAAAGCCGATCAAATCCACCCTGGTATTGTGGTGAGATGGATGCATTGTCAGGCTTCTTATCAATTTCATTGTTGGTCGGTCATACCTTACGCCTTGCCTAGCAGTGATCTACCAACTCTACCGGTAGAATTATCCCATCAAGTCAAAGAATTGCGAAATTTGAGGTCCAGCTATTACTGTGGCTTTACCTTATGGCGTCATAATTGCTAGTTCGACATTACGAATGATGAACCGTCATCATCCATCTTCACGATCGAAGGCAATTGGCAATAACATTCAACATCGTCCACTCTGGAGGTTAACATGGTCTGGAAACAACCACCGGCAAGACATTTGATGATTATTGACATGACAAAACTATGGGCCATGTTCATTGCCGCGCTGCTCCTTCTGGGTACCTGCTTTATTGAACGTGCAGATGCCTTAGAGATAGTCAGACTAGACCAAGGCGGGATTCCTCAAGCGACGGCCATCGGTTCAGGTAATTTGGAAGATATTTTCAATGCGGCGGCTGACCATTGGGAGCATGCAATTCAGGATGATCATACCATCCTCCTAAAATTTGGCTGGGCCCCGGTAGGTGGTGGTCTTCACACGTTGAACCGGCAGGGTGGCATTCCGAATCGAGAGACTGAAGGCACCATCCTCTTTAACAACAATACGAATGCACGAAACTTTCAATGGTGGTTAGATCCCACACCGTATGACCATGAAGAATTTCAATCCTATGCAGAAAATACACAGAACCTTGGCGGTGGCACCCTCGTCGTGAGTCGAGTGTATTCCAACCCAGTGGGTGATTATTCCAAGGGAACGTACATTGATTTGTTTTCGGTCGCTCTTCACGAAATCGGCCATGCTCTTGGAAAAAGCTTAGCCAACCACAATTGGACGCCGATGGCCAAAGACGGTTCTATCAAGATCACCGCACCTCGCCCGTTCCTTGGTACGACAATTCCCTTAGCGACGAATAAACACGGCGTGACGAACCATATGCATCCCATCAAAATACATGGTCAGCCGGTTATGGGATCAACGCAAGCACAAACGCGTCAACTGCTTTCAGTCTTAGATATCTTGGCAAATGCTCAATTGAGCGAATTTACGCAGCTTAACTTTAATCCTCCCGACTTGGTTCATACCGCCAGCCGAATGGCTTCTACAAAGCGCATGGATTTTAGAAGTTTAGATAGAAATTGGTCCTCGAGTTCAGCCCGCCCTTCAGACAATTCCTAAATCAACAAAATCTCAGAATCGTTAGTTGCCTGGAAATGTGTGGTGTTAAAACATTTCTCATTTTTGGGGCACGTACAGCTTGGTGGTGAGAATTCCTTCTTGGGCTTCCGCTTTTTTATCGATCATGACAGTTCATTTCCGGGTAGTTGCATTCCTCCTCGCCAGGCCCCTACAATCCACCCCCTAGTTGCCATCATGCCTCCTTCATACAAAGCCACGAAGAAGAAAACCACCACGAAAAGAGGCGAGCCCTCTATCAGTATTGATCGTGGGGCGAAACGTCGATTTCAACTACGGTTACTGAAATGGTATGCCGAATATGGCCGGGATTTACCTTGGCGGCGGACGGTCGATCCCTACAAAATCCTTGTGTCGGAAGTGATGCTGCAACAGACGCAAGTCGATCGGGTCATTCCCAAGTATCATGAATTTTTGCAGCGCTATCCGACATTGAAAGATCTTGCCAAGGCTGAGCCGGATGATGTTCGGCAGACATGGTACCCTCTGGGGTATAATGTTCGGCCGTATCGATTGCATAGCATCGCGTGCGAAGCGGTTGAGCAATACGGTGGGCAGATTCCAAAGGATTCCGAAAAACTACAGGCCATGAAAGGGATCGGGCGCTACACCGCTGGGGCCGTGCGATCATTCGCGTTTAATGAGGATGCGCCGATATTGGACACCAATGTGATTCGTGTCCTCCATCGTGTGTTTCTTGCGGAAGGAGATCCCAAGACCCAAAAGAAACAACTATGGGCCATGTCGGAGGCGCTTATTCCCAAGGGGAAGGGGTATGACTTCAATCAGGCAATGATGGACTTTGGCGCAATCGTGTGTACGGCTCGAAAGCCCTATTGTTTGTTGTGTCCCATGCGGGACTTTTGCAAGGCGTTTCCGGTTCGGGACAGGTAGAATCAGTGGGATACCTGCGCGAGACCTGCTCCAATCATGAGGTGTTTACGAGTAAGAAACCAACAATCCAGGTTGCCGCTGCTGTCATTGAGGAGGAAGGTCGTTATCTCATTACTCAAAGGGGGTTACATGTGGACTTGCCGGGGTATTGGGAATTCCCCGGCGGAAAACGTGAAAAGGGCGAGTCACTAAAAGATTGTATTCAACGTGAGGTGCAAGAGGAATTGGGTGTTAAGATTGCTGCTCCCGTTCTCCTCAAAGCTCTTCTGCACGAATACCCTGAAAAGTGGATCGAAATACATTTCTTTTGTTGTTCAATCGCAGAAGGGAATCCGCGTTCTTTAGGGTGTGCTAAATGGTGTTGGGTGACGGCTGAGGAGCTGAGTGCCTATCAGTTTCCTCCGGCTGATGAGCCGGTTATTGCTGAACTTCGACAAAAAATCATTCTTAAATAAATAGTCATTGTCTTGGCGCTTCGTGGATGAGAAGCATTTCTTTATGACCGGAAGAGAATAACGCATGAGAAGCCATGCTCACGGTATAAAAGTTGTTCTGGATATCGAAACGGTTCAAGCTCCGCGAGAAGATTGGGCTCGTCTGGCAGGTCTACAATCTCCCGCGACAACTTCTTCTAGTGATTCGGCCCCTTCCGATTTGTTTGCATATGGCGACGATCAAGAGCGCATCAACAAAGAAAACGAATTATACGAACGATCATCTTTTGATGGAACGTATAGTCGGATTGTATGCATTGGCTTGCTGGTGTTTTCTGATTCGATGACCCCACA
>JAYWMS010000009.1:0-2032 GCA_035873215.1 Nitrospirota bacterium
CCAGGGGATTTTTCCCATAAATATCGTTAAACGTAATTTCACCTCCGACCGTGGGTACCCCAATGCAGTTGCCATACCAGGAGATGCCGGACACGACCCCTTTTACGAGATGTTTGTTTTGGGGCAAATCCAATTCCCCAAACCTAAGGGAATCGAGTAACGCGATAGGACGAGCACCCATCGTAAATATATCTCGCAGAATACCACCCACCCCAGTCGCAGCCCCTTGGAAAGGCTCAATAAACGATGGATGATTATGAGATTCCATCTTGAACACAGCCGCCAGTCCATCCCCAATATCCACCGCGCCCGCATTTTCTCCAGGCCCTTGAACCACGCGTTCACCTTCTGTGGGAAATCGCTTTAAATGGACGCGAGAACTTTTATACGAACAATGTTCGCTCCACATCACCGAAAACACTCCGAGTTCGGTAATATTCGGTTCACGACCTAAGTGTTTCAGGATTTGCTGATATTCGTCCTCCGTCAGGCCATGCTGTTGAATGACCTCCGGGGTGATCGCAGTCTGAGAGTGGCTCATGGCTTTCGACGACAAGCTGAGATTAAATTATGAATTGAACTGTGAATAATAACGGGTCCGGTTGTTCCCCTCTTTTTTAAGCAGGGGGTAGGCGAGGCAAAACACGTCGAAATACTTTGGCTAGATCATACAGGTTCTGAATGAGAAAATAAAAGACGGGTTTGAGAGAAGGTTGTGATCTCTAACCTACCAAGGAGTTTTTATTCTGGGTTTATACCCACCATATAGGCTATCCAGGCAATATCGGCATCGCCTTTGTCTGAACGTTCGTAGATCCCCGTTCCCTCATGCGTTTCCGGGTCGGTGCCTTCCCAGAGAAAATGCACATCCTGAAAGCCAGCTTCCTGCATCAGTTCAGTCACTTCGGGGATGGTCCACATGCGCCAGTCGTACACGAACGCATTCCGCATCTCGCTGCCATCTTGAAATTCAAAGTGGATTCGGGTGGTACAAAAATACGTGGCCGGATCAAATTTGTCCTGGTCCCACGAAAAAGTAAAATTCCCAATGCCATCATTATCCGAATTCTCAATGTCTCGTATTTCTTCCTGTTCAACCTGAGATTCACTGCCACCCCAGATATCAAACATGAATAAACCACCCGGCTGCAGTCCCTGCCTCACCTGTTTAAAATACTGAAGCAGCATGTGCCGATCACGAAACACCATATAGCTAAAGTTCATGGCCGCAATCAATTGGGACTGCGTGTTGTGTAGATCCAACACATTGCCGTGTATAAGGTTTAGTCGCTGTTGTTGAGCAGGTGTGAGGGATGAGACATGGTGCTTGATGCCCCAGTTGAGCGTAGGCCAATCCAGATCGATGCCCACCGCATGGTTGTCGGGATGCAATGTCACAAAAAAGGAAGACAGGAATGCTGTCCCGCAGAAATCTTCTCGAAACTCACGGAGGGGTTGTCCCGTATATTCTTCATAGTAGCCACCGAGGAATTCTGTATCGTGATCGGGGCTTTGAACGCTTTTCTCATACAAAGCATGAGGGTCGCCTATCTCAGCCATCGACTGAGACAAAGAAGTATTGTCATTCTTGGAATTCACAGAACATCCCCTTGTTGAATAAGAACCTATAAGCTTAATGAATTGGAGTGATTTTTGGCCATGCGGAAAACACCGCATACTACGGTAAAATGATGGAGGATTTCCAGAGCGAGGAACCAGTCTTCGCGCCCGACTTCACCAAATGTTTCTCTCATGAGATGCTGCTGCCCTCAGCAGTTGTTGTCATTCCCGCGAGGGCGGGAATCTATTTTTAAGAATACCAGGATGGATGCCCGCTAACTATCTGCGGGCATGACATAAAAGAAATGGAATGATCTACCCCTAAATCGAATCCGCTCCTTTGGGGACTCGAAGGGGCAAATGATCCGTCACATAGGATGCATAGCGAAGTGCTGTCAGGACCTGCTCATATGACACTTGATACGCTTCTTGAACATCAGCAAAGGACTGTCCTATGCCCAGAGCCCCCACT
>JAYWMS010000053.1:0-3087 GCA_035873215.1 Nitrospirota bacterium
GTTACTTATCTAGAACAGATTGACTAATGCCTTCCCGAATGGATGTATAGACACCATATCTAATCATTTTCTACCAAGGAGGAATCCCATGGATGTTTCAGCAGTCGGACAGGCCCATAATGCACAAGGGCCTTCGAATGCCGCAGCCACTCAACAGCAACAACAAGCTACGCCACCTCCAGCTCCGAATACCACGGAAGAAGATTCGGTAGAAATTTCCGCTGATGCCAAAACCCGCGCATCACAATCTGTTCTAGATAAGTAACCTCCTCCTGCCTCACCGAGTGGTTCGTCCAGGGAGGGACGAGCCATTATCGAACCCCACAAAAAGTAGGTTAAAAAAGAGTCCCCTCTCAGGTTGATAGAATAATTGATGACTTGCCATCTTTTCACTAGTTAAGACACCTTCACATTGAGTTCGAACCGGCTAGGTAATCACAATCGAATGCCTCGGGATGAACAACCAACGGTGTAGAGAACTGGTGGTCGCTGAGTTTCTGCTCCTCACCGGTTCTGCCGTAGTTGCGTACGAGGGACAGATAAGCCCTAGGACAGACCCACTGAGGAACCATCAGTGGAAATCCAAAGAAGGTCTATGGAACATTTCTTTCACATGGCCCATAAAGGCCCCAGGGAAAATTGATATCAGCAGCGGATGGGAATGGTCAAAAAAGTCCGCTTTGTCACCCGACCAAACCCAAGGGCGCCAAGACGCCCTTTTCCACGGGCAAGGCCGCAGCCAGGTTGACGAGCGGTGCGTACTCCCAGTACGTGAGCGCGAACGTCGCGAAGAGCGACAAGTTTGTGAGCCCAAAGGTCAGGCAAAAGGGGGGAGAACACCGCTGGCGGATTTTTTCAACATTCCCAACAGTGCCTCAGCGAATATACACATAGTACTTCAGCATGTCTTTCCAGGTAAGAATGCCTTCGATCGCCCCATCCTTAGAGACAATAGGCAAACACGAAATATTATGCTCCAGCAAAAGAATGGCAGCCGTATCAATTAAGGTGTCCCTTTTTGCAGTGATTAATGTGGTGGACATAATATCTTGAGCCTTGGTTTCTAATAGGGATTGATCTTGCACCGTCGCATTGGCCGTATCGATATAAGGGCTCGACGTCCGCAACACATCTCTATCCGAAATAACACCCAGTAGATTGTTCTCTCGTGCAACGAGCAGATGATGATACGTGACTTGTTTAAATATCCCCCGCAAAACTGCCAAGGTGACTTCCGGCAAGATACAATGAACAGGCTCACTCATAATGGTTTCAACATGCATGGCGCTAGTCCTTTTTCTCGGGTTCAACGTTCGTCTGCTCTGCTTGTTTCGCCTGCCCAGCCTTTTTCTCTTGTTCAACTTTTTCCTGTTCAAGGAGGGTATCACCCCATTGCACCCACGTATCTCCAGTAGTCTGTTCAGAAAAACGTTTGGTCGTACCATTAATGGTCATCCCGGCATTGGGATAGATTGTTTTAGTGACTTCAATCGCGGCCTTTTTCTGCAACTCAATTTCAGGTTCCAGCGCGTGCAATAGATCTTGTGTTCCAGCCATCTTTTCATTGATCGCGACGATGGTATTACGAATTTTCTCAGATTTATCTACAGGCATTTTCCCTAGAACAACAGGATCGCTCTTTTGTGTTTTTTCTAGGATGGTTTCCAGTTGAGCCACTTCTTGAGACCGGGTTGTCAGTTCTTTTTCGATGTTGTGATAAGCCTGATACAACTCATTCAGCTTGCCCGCCGTGACATGGGTGGGAATATACGCTTCGTTTCCGAATTGATTCATGACTGCTCGATGTAAGGCTTCACATTGTCCACCGAATACAAGACCTTTTCCAGTTTCTTGGCCGACTAACAACTGATTGCCGGATTTCACATAGCTATGACTAATGTAGTCTTTCACGACAATATTGTTCTCAGCGGCTAACGTTGAAAGGTGAACAAACTTGGCTTCTATATCTGAACCGGCTGTAATTTGGTATTCAATAATTTCCCCCTCCGATCGTTCAGCCTCTTCACCTCCAAAAATACCGCCACCCACCTTAATACTCTGGCCTGCTTTAATGGCTGCCCGCTCAACTCCCCCTTTTATAAACACGTCACCCGTCACATTAATGGTCATTCCGGCGACCACCTCACCTTTCACCTCTAAAGAACCATCAAACGTGATATTGCCGGTAGTAACATCGACATTATCCACATGAAATGTTGAATCCACGGTGACGCCGTTTTTTCCAACGACAGGGTGCCCTTTTATCGCCGCTAATAACATGTTGGGATCTTCAGACGATATCACGGCACCGGTAAGGTTTGTGGTAAAGCCTGGATCATTCCCCGGGACCGGCTTCATTTCTTTCCCGGTGACATCCAGACCCGCCTCACCCTCAGTAGCGGGCACACGTCTCATCAACGGCGTACCGATATCCACCAAAACGAATTGATGGGTATTCATCACATCGGCCACGCCATGTTCATCCACATCGGGAGAGGCAATCGTTTCGCTTTCCACCAGTGGAATATACACAGCGCTCTTCCCCTGAATGGGTAACCTTGCTTGAGCGATGCACATATCTTTGACGGATTGCCGCTCATAGCACCGCTTCAACATCTCTTGATCTACCTGTAAGTCGGACACCCCGGCTTTGACGATGGCCTGGGTGATCATGTCCATTGTGAGCGGTTGACCACCATCGGCGGCCGTAAGGGTTAAAGACGCCTGACATTTATCACTCGCGATCGTCACGGACACGGTCGCATCCGCCAGTGTTTTAAGTGCAATGGTACATTCTTGGCCCTGCAGTGCCTTGGCCAGCAGGTCAGCTATCACTTTAGGGTCAACGGTGAGATTCGTATAACCAGCTTCTTCCAACTTTCCCTTTATAGACAGGGATGAGATCGCTTCCGGTTCCTCACTGGGACTCAGGTCGCCGTAAAGAGTACGATCTTGATCATCAAAACGTATAGTGAGTTGCATAGGAATAGCTTGGCGGTGAACATGGTTCGAGGCGTCTAAACGCCACACCTTATTAAAATCGGTGTTCGTTTAGGTTCACTTAAGTTTTCTTAAAATTGAGGTGAG
>JAYWMS010000134.1:0-4526 GCA_035873215.1 Nitrospirota bacterium
GATGAACCATACCGTGGGACGCGTGGAATGCTGCACCGCACTCAAAACGCAAGGTTTGAAGTTGTTACTGGATGAAAAAGGGTATACCGGGATTATCCTAGGGGTGCGGGCAGACGAAGAAGGCACGCGCGCTAAGGAGCGCTACTTTTCTCCGCGAGACAAAAACAACGATTGGGATTTTCGCGATCAACCGCCCGAATTGTGGGACCAATTCAAAACGTCTTTTCCGCCGGGTACCCACATCCGTATACATCCATTATTAGACTGGACCGAGATTAATATTTGGGAATACATCAAGCTCGAAAATATTCCGTTTATGGATTTGTACCTGGATAAGGGAACCGGCACGCGTTATCGAAGTTTGGGATGTGCGCCTTGCACGACGCCGATTCAATCCACGGCGAGCACCGTTGATGAAATAATTGAGGAACTGAGAAACACCAACGTAGCAGAACGGTCGGGCCGGGCCCAAGATGAGGGCCGTGGCATGGAGTTATTGAGAAAAGATGGATACATGTAGCGACCAGACCGGTGAAAACGCTACCATCCGCGATCGCATGGACATCGTGATTGTTGGCCATGTTGACCATGGCAAATCAACCTTGCTGGGTCGCCTTTACGCTGATACTGGTTCATTGCCTGTTGGAAAAATTGAAAAAGTTCAAGATATCTGCAAACAACAGGGTAAGGAATTTGAATTTGCCTTTTTGTTCGATGCGTTCCTTGAAGAACAGCAACAGGGCATTACGATTGATACGGCGCGAACGTTTTTTAAGTGGGAGGGGCGGCAATACATCATCATCGATGCGCCGGGGCATAAGGAATTTCTCAAAAACATGGTGTCCGGTGCCGCCCGTGCCGAAGCGGCCATCCTGGTCATCGATGCGTTGGAGGGGGTGAAGGAACAATCGAAACGTCACGGGCTCTTGTTATCGATGTTGGGCGTGAACCAAGTCACAGTCGTGGTGAACAAGATGGACTTGGTAAGCTATCGGCAAGATACCTTTGATGCGATTGAAAAAGAATATCGAGAATTTTTAAGCCAACTCAAAGTCACTCCTCAATTCGTGATTCCCGCTAGTGCGAAAATAGGTGACAATATTGCCAAGCCCAGTCAAGCGATGTCGTGGTATTCGGGTCCCACCCTCTTAGACTCGCTTGGACGGTTTTCCACTGAAACCGCGAAATCAGATAAACCCTTACGGTTTCCCTTGCAAGACGTCTATAAATTCGATGCCCGTCGGATTTTAGGGGGACGTCTCGTGTCCGGTCGAATCAAAGTCGGCGATCGAGTCATTTTTTCTCCCTCCAATAAAAGTGCGGTGGTGCAGTCGATCGAAGCCTTTAATGTCGATCCTCCTCTTACCCAAGCGGGAGCAGGACAGTCCGTTGGTGTTACCCTTGATGAACAAATATTCGTCGAACGCGGGGAAATCATCAGTCATGAAGATTCATTGCCCCTGGTATCCACGACGTTTCGTGCACACTTGTTCTGGCTCGGCCGACGTCCGCTTGATGTGAGTCGGCAATACCTTATCCGTCTGGGCACTCGGGAGGTGGAATGTGAGATTTCGACGATCCACCGGATTGTCGATGCAACGAATCTCACGGGGCTGGATGATCAAGGACCCAAAATGCAGGTTCAGCGAAACGAGGTAGCTGACATCACCATTCTCGCGAAGTCCCCATTGGCATTCGATCTGTATTCGGACTTTGAAAATACCGGACGTTTTGTACTGGTGGATGATTATGACGTCGCCGGTGGTGGCATCATGACCGAAATGCTCCGCGACCGCCAGGAGACCTTACGCATGGAGGCTCGCCAGCGGGACTTTGCTTGGACACAGGGGAATGTGAGTCTGGCTGACCGGGCCAAAAACTATGGGCATCGGGCTGCGCTTGTTCTGTTAATAGGGCCGGATGTAACAGGGAAGTCCTTTCTCGCGAAAAAATTGGAATCCAGGTTAGTGGCAGAAGGGCGTCATGCATATTTGTTAGATCCAGAAAACCTGCGGCGAGGGCTCGATGCTGACTTGCAGGATGGAGAGGGAAAAGAGACGGTACGTCGTTATGGCGAAGTCGCTCGGTTGCTCATCGATACGGGCCTTGTCGTGATTTCGACGACCAATGCCTTTAACCTTCCTGCAGATCAAACGGTGCAAGCCATCCGCACCTTGGTTCATCCTACTCCGGTCCTGACCGTTTTCATGAGTCAGGAAACAGGAGAATGTCACGCTGAATCAGACTTGGCGTTTATGGGGCCCGAAGATTTTGATGCAGGTACTCGTCAGATTATCGAGACGCTCAAGCAAAAGGGAATTCTCGCCCAAGCGCTTGGGGCACAACCCGCCTTTCAATTCTCTATTTAGCTGGGCTGTTGAAAAAGCATGTCCTGAGCTATGACGAAGGGACTCCGCGCAGGCGAGCGGCCTTTTTGAACAGCCCCATTTACGGCCACTTTTTCCTAACCTTTGTGTCAAAAATCCCCAAATGCCAACGTAGGAGACTGTAGTCCTAGATTTTCTAGTAATAAGGATGTGTATATCGTTGAACGTCGGGAGTGTGTCATTGTAGACTTGGCTAATGAAGGATGAAAATATCAGTTTTGTTTTAGGAGTTTGCTAGTGGATAACGTCCTGGATTATGTCTTCGTGACGAATGTCATCCCTCAAAACGTCTGTAAGGAGGTCCTCAAGGAAATTAGCGCGAGAGAGTGGGTCCCACATTCGTGGCACAGCTATTCGTCGAATAATTATGCCTCGGAACATGAAAAAGAATTAGAGGTTCAGAATACCACTCAAACCTTACAAGATACCTTGGGTCCCTGTATTTTCCAATCCCTCCAACAGTACATGCTGAAGTATGTTCCGCAAGAAAGTGAAAAAATCAAAGGATTCATCAGAAACTTCACCCCCATACGATTCAATCGATATCGTCCCGGCACGATGATGAGAGAACATTATGATCATATTCACTCAATCTTTGATGGAGAACGGAAGGGCATCCCGATCATATCGATCGTGGGATTCTTGAATGACGACTATGAGGGGGGGGAGTTTTTATTCTCTCGAAAGCATGAAATTCCTTTAAAGGCAGGAGATATCTTACTCTTTCCCTCAAACTTTATGTATCCTCATGAAGTGAAAGAAGTAACGAAGGGGGCACGATACTCGTTCGTGGCCTGGGCATATTAAATAAGGGGAGGCCTTGTCTAACCGCCAGCTTAAGAAGCAGCCGTGAGTTTTAATCCCGCAATCCCCCCCACAATCAGCGCGATACACGAAAGTCGAAACACCCCACCCGCCTCTCCAAAATACATGATCCCAAAGAGTGTGATTCCTGCTGCGCCAATGCCCGTCCATACAGCATAGGCGGTTCCCATGGGAATGGTTCGCAACGCGAACGAGATAAAGACCATGCTGATTCCCATAGCCACGACCGTGCCGATACTCGGCCACAAGCGAGTAAACCCATCAGAAAATTTGAGACTCACAGCCCACACTATTTCAAACACCCCTGCTACGAGCAAATAGGTCCATGCCATGTGATCGCTCCTCGTATTAAGTCGAAATGAAGATCCGCTGTTTCCACTAAGCCGCTGTCATCGAAGCCTATTACCTGGCCAAACAGACACCCGTGGGCTATAGTAATGGGAAGAGTCGTATTTTCCAACATTGCCTAAAGGGGGTGACTGGTTTCGACGGGGATCAAGATGTCAACGGTGCGTGTCGAGCTCTCGGAGTCTCGTTAAACCTTCGGGAAACTTTTAAGTGCCAACGAACCATTGGCTCTCGCAGCTTAATTGACTGCGACGTTTCTCCAGATTTCGCCTGCGGGTCTGGAAGGGACGCCACTTAGCGGGCTGGTCCAAAGTCTGTGCTCAGCGACGGCGGATGAGATACTTCTGAGCTAGTGAACGCTCTAAGCCAGGCCGATGGGCGTGGGCGAACGCGAATCCCAAATCATTGGCTACACACGTAGGACCGTTGTGCTGAAGGTCTTCGGACGCGGGTTCGAATCCCGCCACCTCCACCAACAATGAAAAGCCCTTGGGTCGAACCTGATCCAAGGGCTTTTAATTTGTACAGACAGCTAACAACACCCTTCAGGAATCCTGGGAAACAACCGATAAGTATAAGATGGTCAAGTGATAGGGACATCACAAAGGATAGGAGGGCATCGTTATGCAAACGAGAACCTCATCCTCCAAAAGGGCACTTGTGTACGGAGGAATGATGATGTTACTCGCTTGCCTTCCCTCTGCATCCTTGGCCTGCCTCGATACCCTCAACCCACACGCCTTCCAACATCCGCTGGCCAACGAATCTAACCTACTTCCCAATGGGATGATGTCTGTCATTCACAAACAGGAAACAGGCGAACAAATCGTTCATGTGTCGGTTCATCGCATTCACATGGTCCTGCCCGGCTATAACCCGATGTTGCCAGAACGACGAGATCCTCGATATACCGTTCTTCAAACAGATGGCACCATTAATCCCATGACCTATGTCATCATCACAAAT
>JAYWMS010000147.1:0-3959 GCA_035873215.1 Nitrospirota bacterium
GTCGGGACATTGGGCTCAAACGGGCAATGACCGAGAAGGAGATTTTGAGGTACTCCTGTCAGAAGATTTTGCTTCTGCTGAAGGGGTGTGGTGGTATACCCGTGTCGGTGACCGAGGGAACATCCCGCCCCGAATGCACGGTGGAACCTATCTGTTTAAACGTCTGACTCCGGAAGAAGCCAAACGTGCCATGGACTTGGCAAAGGAAAAAGAAGCGGTACCATAAAACAATGCGAACCCTTGACTCAAATGCTGCTAACAACTGGTAAGGAGGAACAATGCGCCACCTCATATTAGGACTCACTCTCACAGTCCTCTTCAGCGGCATTGCGGCTGCGCACGAAAATGAACATCATCACCAATCGGTGCCGACTCTCCAGAAAGCAACGACCGTCTTGTCAATGACAGACGACGCAGTAACGATCACGTTTGGTCCCATTGATTTGCCAGCAGGACACGATGGAGATCTTGCAGCCAGTATGCCAAAACATTTTTTCCATATGGCGGAAACACGATATATGACCGGCTATAAAGCTGAAGTGTTTACCAAAGATGGCACGATGCTTCCTAAAGAGTATTTACACCACCTCCTCTTATTGGACATGGACGAACCCAGCATTTCATGCCCGGGCGAACCACTGTTCATGGCTGGAGCAGGAATGGAAATGACCGATACACGTTTTCCTACCGGCCATGGGGTCAAATTGGATCCTGCACACAAACTCATGACGTTGGTTGCCTTTTACCACAAAGCTCCCCCAACGAAGGATGTGTATGCTCGATTCACGATGTACACGGCGCCACAGAAATCACAGGTTGCCCCCTTACAGGTATATCAGGTGGGTGTGAATGTCGTCTGTTTTAGTAAATTCGGGGATCGTCCAGTGAACCAAAGTGACGAAGGCATTAGTATCCAACCCGGGGTACAAGTCAATACCGCGCCATTGCGATTCCTCGTCGATGGATGTGTAAAGTATGCCTATCCCCATAGCCATAATGGCGCATTGTTAATTGCGCTAGAAAATCGGACAAAGAATCAAACGTTACTCAGAACGGTGCCAGATGTAGAACAGGATGGGACATTGATTGAGTTCCCGTCTCGCCAAGTTTATGCAAATGGTCAAGGATTCTCCGTGAACCAGCAGGATGATTACGAAATGGTCCTTGTCCATCACCGACCACTGCAGCAACGTGCAGAAGCCTGGGGCATGGGCAATTACCTGTTATACATGACCGAAGGTGAATGCCAATCCCTCACTCAGACCATAATAGAATAATGTGTATAGTGGGGTGATGGAAGTTCATTAAAAATGAACGACTCATCACCCCACCTTTCTGTGTAGAATCCTTCCTTGGTCAAAGAAAACCAGCAGTCACGTCCCATTAAAAATTGACGGGTGTGTTGGACATTGTTGGAAATGTCCAACTTGCTTCTGTTCCCAACCGGTTGGAATAATATCCGTATGGTTCTCCCAAACAAGTTTTTTTAGCATCCACAATATTAGGAAGGAGATATACATGTATTCAATAACTCTAAGGGCATCCTACGTAGCACTTTTTGTTCTCATTGTGTTTACCTGCGGCAGTCTAACCCTGACTCCAACGACTGTCCTAGCCAAAGAAAAGGTAAAAGTTCTGTACCATGTCGATGACAACGATTTAGCAAAGGTCAAATATGCTATGGCCTTGATCAATAAACATATTGAGGCTGAAGGTGGGCCGAATAACATTGACATCAAGCTGATCGTACACGGTCCTGCATTACAGCTTTTTAAGGAAGAATCTATTGATCCCGCGTTGAAGACCAAACTGAAAACTATAATCGATAAGGGTATCGATGCTGAAATGTGCCAAGTGTCCATGAAATTGTTTGGAACGCCCTTAGATAAACTTGTTGCAGGATTCAAGCCCACGGAACATCCGGTCGCCGTAAAACGAATAGCTGATCTTCAACGACAGGGCTATGTATATATTAAACCATGATTGAAAGTGGATTGAGTCACAGTGCACATAGGGCGCCAGGGCCTTGAGCCATCATAGCTACTACGCAATTCACTACACCAATAAAGTTTCCATTTTTCTTCACTGATCAACGGACCCATGTTTCCAACCGCTTGCATGCATCAAGAACCCAGGTTAGGATACCGACATGATCAAATTTAATTCGATTTGGTATCATCGACTGACTTGGCTCTTCTGGTTGCTCGCATGTCTGATGCTGTTAGCAACCACCAGGGTATCTGCTCAAAACCTCGAAAGTTTTGAAAAACGCGTCACCCAACACACACTCAAAAATGGCTGGACATTTATTATCGTTGAGCGGCCGGTTGCGCCGGTTTTTGCGTTTATGACCCGTGTGAATGTAGGGGCAGCCCAGGAAGGTGCAGGCGTAACAGGTTTGGCGCACATGTTTGAACACATGGCCTTCAAGGGCACTCCTCGGTTAGGGACGACTGATTATCCAGCTGAAAAAGTTGCTCTTGAAATACTCGAACAAGCCTACCAAGCCTATCAACAGGAACGGCTTTCCGCTCAACCGGATCAGGAAAAGCTTAAATCTCTTTTTCAAACCTTCAAAATGAAACAACAAGTGGCTTCCCAATATGTGGTAAAGAATGAGTTCGGTGATATTGTGGAACGAGAAGGCGGCGTTGCCTTAAATGCTTTTACGAGCGCGGATGTCACCGGATACTTTTATGCCCTTCCATCGAATAAGGTCGAGTTGTTTGCCTATTTGGAATCTGAACGATTTCTGCATCCCGTGTTTCGTGAGTTTTACAAGGAACGGGATGTTGTCATGGAAGAACGTCGCTTGCGGACCGAGAGCCGACCCACGGGAAGGCTGATCGAACAATTTGTCACGACATCTTTCTCAGCGCATCCTTATCATCATCCGGTAATAGGCTATGCGAGTGATATTCAGTCTTACACGATAACCGATGCCAAAGCCTTTTTTGAAACGTATTATGTACCGGCAAATATGATCACGGCCATTGTTGGGGATGTGAATCCCAAAACGCTTATTCCACTCCTGGATAGATACTTCGGACGCATCCCTGCCCGTCCGAAACCGCCGGAATTGAGAACCGTCGAACCACCCTCTGTTTCAGAAAAAGTTATCACGCTAAAAGATCCCTCACAGCCGTTTTATCTGGAGGGATACCATAAACCAGCCATTACACATCCTGATCAACCAATCTATGATGCGATCGATGACATCTTAACGAATGGCCGGACATCCCGTTTTTACCGTTCTTTAATCCGCGATAAACAAATTGCCGTGTCTGCCGGAGCCTATGGGGCATACCCGGGAGAAAAGTATCCACACATGTGGGTGGCCTATGGCGTGCCTGCGCGTGGTGTGTCGAATCAGATGATTCAAAAAGCCATTCGCGAGGAACTCACCCGTCTCAAAACTGAGGATGTGACGGATCAAGAACTTGCGAAATTTCGAACGCGCGCCAAAGCAGGATTGCTTCGTTCATTGAAGAGCAATCTGGGGTTGGCAATGAGTCTAACTGATTACCACTCGCTTTTTGGGGATTGGCGTAAACTGTTTCAATACATCGAACAGTTTGACAAGGTCACGAAGGCTGACATTAGGCGTGTTGCCCAGCTGACATTCCGGGAAACCAATCGTGTGGTCGCTCAAATTGAAACTGAAAAACCAACAACGTCCAATCCTGTTTCTCACTAATCCTTGAATCAGAGAATCCATGCACAAAAATAGCCAGTTCACCAATCACAAGAGACCTGCACGACAACGTCCCGCGTTTCTAGTGTGTGTCTCGTTTATCCTGTGCTCTCTGTATCTAGTCATCCCTACTACGTGGGGGCAGGTCGAGAAGGTATCGGAGTTGCAATTCCCTGCCTTACCCGAGGTGAAAATACCGGAACCGACGCGCATCGTCCTGGAGAACGGTCTGGTTGTGTTGCTCATGGAAGACCATGAATTACCG
>JAYWMS010000155.1:0-7789 GCA_035873215.1 Nitrospirota bacterium
TGAATTCTTGATTTCGGCACATAATGCTTCAGATGCTACCGTTGCATCGGGACTCACACCCAAGATCACGGCAAGCAATGCCAATACGGGGACTGGTTCCGCAACGGCATCCGTTTTAACTATTGGTTCACTAACCGGTAATCAATACACGATAACCTTTGATACACCAGCGACGACCTTTGATGTGGTCAACGTCACAACCGGTGCCACCGTGTTGAATAATCAAACATATACATCAGGAGCCAATATTGATTTTGATGGCATCCGCACGGTCATCACAGATAGTCCTGGTGCACCGGCGGCCGGTGACGTATTTACGGTCGATCCGACGGATCCAACCGTTCTGAAACCGCATCCCTATGAGATTCGATTTACTACAACTTCGACGTTTGATGTCATTGATCTGGCGACTGGTCAGGCACTCTCGACTGGAAACACTTATACCTCGGCTTCGAACATTCTCTTTGCTGGTATTACCACGGTCGTGACTGATGGTACCGTGTCTCCTCAGGCAGGCGATGTGTTTCGCGTGCGACCAAACTATGTCTTTCAGGGAGATACTGGATCTCTTGCGATTGAAGTGGAGGATGGGAAGACGGTGGCCATCAATAGTGTCGGCAGTCAGGTATTTTCCGGCCCGGACAGTGATATCTTTGATACGCTCCAGGATCTTCACCAGGCTCTCGTGACGAATACCCCAGATGATTTGGATACCATCATATCGTCCTTGACTTCTGGCTTAGATCAACTGACGAATAGTCGTACGGATTTAGGTTCAAGAGCGAGTCGATTGGAGCGAATCAGTGAAGCCTTGCAGCTCCTGGAGTTTACGACGCACAGTCGGCGTTCTGAGATTGAAGATGCTGATTTCGCCGAAGTGACATCTTTATTGGCAACGCTTGAAATCAATTACCAGGCTTCTCTGTTGGTGTTAAATAGGCAATTTGAGATTAGTCTATTGAACTTCCTTCGGTAGCCTTCTCCTGCTCGTTCGTCGGCCTTACTGTACATCCGTTAAGTTCTTATATTGTATGCCGATGAAAAGGAGTGAGGAAAAGTCTGCTTGGCCATTAAAGATGACCAGCTAATTATACAGAAACCAGACGAGAGAGGGACCTTTGCCAGAGCCACAACTAGAAACTCCGCAGATCTTTGATTGTCAGGGCATGGAAGTGTTGATTGCCGATGATGATCCGGTTTCATTGCATTTGCTGAAGGCAAAATTGTTGAAATGGCAGTATAAGGTGACGATTTGTACGGACGGGCTGGAAGCCTGGCGGATCATGCAAGAAGAGGCACCTCCCCGGTTAGTGATTCTGGATTGGATGATGCCCGGCTTAGATGGCATTGAAATTTGTCAAAACATTCGCACGTACCGCAATACGCCCTACATTTATATTCTCTTGCTGACCTCGCGCGGGGAGACTGCCGATCTGGTGGCAGGAATGAAAGCCGGTGCCGATGATTACCTCATCAAGCCATTCAATGTTGAGGAGTTGGAAGTTCGGTTGAGAGCTGGGAGGCGTATCTTAAAGCTCCAGGAAGAATTGATTGCGGCGCATGAGATGATGCGCATTCAAGCGACCCATGATCGTTTGACCGGCGTCTTGAATCGTGGGGCGATCTTGGAGCATATGGACCAAGAGTTGGCTCGAGCCCAACGTGAGGATACGCCATTGAGTGTGATTCTGGTGGACCTGGATAATTTCAAGACGATAAATGACACACATGGCCATCTGGTGGGGGATGAAGTCCTTGTCGAAGCCACCCAACGTATGCGGTCGTGCATACGTCCCTATGATCATTTGGGTCGGTATGGGGGAGAAGAGTTTTTGGTCATCTTGCCGAAAAGCGATGCGCAAAATGCGATAGGGCAAGCTACCAGAATTGGTGAGGCAATCGGAGAGAAGGTTTATGAATTGACTCAGGTAGAGGTGCCTGTCACTTGCAGTCAAGGTGTCACAACGTGGACTAGCGGATCAAGCGTGAGTATCGAATCGCTATTGAAAACGGCAGATGGCGGGATGTACTTGGCAAAACATGGTGGCCGAAATCGCGTGGAATACATTGAACTTGAACAAAAGAATGTCGATGCCGTCTCACATAGCATCAAGATCTAAGTCGCCCGCCGCACCGTCCGTAGTCGTGGTTGGCAGAGATGCGGTGCAATGTCATTTTCTTGGATCTCTCCTTGAGCATCATGGAGTAAGAGTCTGGAAGGCGCAGAGTGGGGAGCAGGCTTTATGCTTGCTTGAAGAAATAGGCCCCGTCCATGCCATGGTAATCGATTGGGACATGCCGAGAGAAGCCGGCAAAGAGTTCTGTCAATTGCTGAAAAGTCCATCCTATCCATATTATCGACACATACCTATTCTTGCGGTGTCCAAACAATTTGGTCGTGGTGATAGCGAGGGTCTGTCGCAATTCGGCGTAGTGACATCCCTGACATTCCCCATAAATCCACAGCGGTTTCTCTCGAGTATCGATAAGGCTCTCAATCAGGGCCGATTACCTGAATCCACATCTCGTATCCTCATTGTTTCTCCTAGCATGGATCAGGATGATTCTCTGAGTCGGAGCTTGCAGGAAAAAGGCTGGATAGTCCACCTGACGACGACTATTAAAGAAACTCGTCAAATACTCAAAGAACTCTGTCCTGATCTTGTGTTGCTTCATTATCCAGTCATTGAAGAAATTGGTCTGGAGTTGGTCGATGACATCAAGTCACCTCACCCTGAAATGGCGGTCTTTTTGGTCTCGGAACACGAGGATTCATCATTTGCTCTGGAAGCGCTTCAGCATGGTGTCGATGAGGTCATTCGGAGTCCACTCACAGGTCAATACGTTCATGCCTTATGGGAAAAGAGGCGGAAATTATGCCGCCTTTCATTAGGGTCAGTCCCGGAGCACGTGACATCCAGGGCCCGGGCTTCCCACGATCACACAACAATTGCTCATCTGACTGGGGAAATTGTGCATGACGTCAATAATGTACTGACCTCCATCCTTGGGCATGCTGGGATTCTGAGGCAGCGGCTTGAAGACAAAAATGCGATGCTACAATCCACACAAATCATCGAACAGGCTTCACGGCGTGGCAAAGAGCTCACGGCCAAGCTTCTTCGGGGTGTCAGCCGGCAACCGGAAGGTCGTGAGTCGGTTAATCTGTGCGATATCATCAACGAGGTGTTGGACTTAGTGCAGCCAGAAATGAGTCATTCCATTCATGTGCAACAGCGGTTGTTTGCGTTGGATCATTGGGTCAAGGGTGATGATGTTGAGCTTCATCAAATTGTCATGAATCTTATCATCAATGCCTGTGATGCCATGTCTCAGGGAGGCACCTTAATCGTTGAAACCCAAACAATCGTCATTGATGCTGAAGGTGCCATACCGCAGAAAACGATTGCCCCTGGACGGTATCTTGAACTAGTCGTGAGAGATACAGGGTGCGGGATTCCAGTAGACGTGCTGCCTCATATCTTTGAAGTGTTTTTTACCACGAAAAACCAAGGATCTGGGATTGGGTTGGCGACGGTGCGCGACGTTGTGCAGAAAAGCGGTGGTTCCGTGACCGTAGAAAGCCAAGTCACAGGAGGAACCGCGTTTCATGTTTTGCTCCCGCAGAGAGCTGGGCAACGACGAAATGGTGATGCGGGGCATTCCAATCAGGAAAAGAGGCACGTGTTGGTAGTCGATGATGATCCTATGGTTGGGCAGACTGCTGCAGAAATTTTGGAGTTTCTCGGTCATGAGGTGACGGTAGTAGACAATGGCAAGACTGCGATTGATCTCATTTGGGCCCAGCCATGCCTCATTGATGTCGTGCTTCTAGATATGGTCATGGAGCCGATGGACGGTCCAACGTGTTATCGAGCCTTGCGTAGGCACAATCCGGCGATGCCAGTCATTTTAACGAGTGGATATGGCCAAAATCCTGTTGTGCAACAACTGTTCGATGAAGGTTTGGCAGGGTTTGTGCAAAAGCCCTATGACGTCGAGGAATTGACTGTCCTCATGGCGCAAGTGTCTCGAGGGCATTCCCACAAACAACAAGAAACCTTATCCATCCCAGCTTCTGTTGTTGAGGAGATTGTGTAACCCATCTCGGAAGGATGTGCGGCTTATGGAATTTTCCACCACTCGATTCGGAACAGTGAGTATTTCGGATGAATCGATCTTATCATTTCCCTCCGGCCTCATCGGTTTTACTCACCATACCAAATTTGCCTTATTGACCGACGAGCGTGGACTGGTGTATCAGTGGTTACAATCAGTGGATGATGGCGGCCTGGCTTTTGTGGTCGTCCATCCTGCTTTAATCAACTCGGAATATCATGTTGAAGTTCAAGATGACGCTTTGGCAGAATTGAACTTCCAAGAAGGGGATCTGGTTGAGCTCTTTGCCATCGTGACGATTCCGAAAGAAGAGCCGGAAAAGGCTACGGTGAACTTGCAAGGGCCAATCGTCGTAAATTTTGGGAAGAACATCGGAAAGCAAATTATCCTTAATGAGTCGTATCCCCTGCGTTACCCCCTCATTCAGAAACCCGAGACGTCAGTGGAAGCCACAAATCCTGAGTCCCCTGAAGTCGTCAGTACAGAATCCTTTTGATCATGAACACGAATTTCTCCTGCCAGGGAGGGCAGCAGCATGTTGATTTTGACTCGCAAGGAAGGCGAAGGCATTCGGCTTGGTGATTCAATTCGGATTGTGTTGGTGCAGTTAAAGGGCAATCAGGTTCGTCTTGGGATTGAGTGCCCTCAAAGCATGCGGGTATTGCGGGAAGAATTATACCAGGCGGTCAAACAGGAAAACCTGGCTGCGATGGCTACTGATCCGTCGCATGTCGAAGATATAGCCAAACACATCTTGCCACAATCCCCCAATAAATCAGGGAATTCGTAGAATCTGATTTTCGGGCACCTTCTTCATTTGTTGCCTACCAGATGGGTCAAATTTTCCTATCGTTTACAACAATGTAGCAGATTTCCTTTAGCCACTATGTGAATGTATGGCCTCGGTGTCACGTGTCAAATTTGCCTTCGGCCTGTCAAGTCTCACGGCAAATCCCTGCTCAAGACCATCTAGGGAATGTTGAAAAAAGCCGCCAGCCGCGTTCTCGCCCTTTTGCCTGACCTTCGGGCTCACAGACTTGCCGCTCTTCGCGGCGTTCGCGCTCACGTACTGTGAGTACGCTCCGCGCGCCAAACTGGCTGCGGCCTTGCTGGACGGACTTTTTTGACGCTGCTAAATTTGATTTCGTGTAGGGCCTTTATGGGCCATGTGAGAGAGATATTCAACAGGTCCATCTAATAGGGCGCGTGTGTTTTTGCCTAAGGGGCGCACAAGCGGTAGGGGGTAAGTCCCTGAGTTGCCTGTTCAGTCCATTGTTTTTGGTGCAGGAGTTCTCAGGTTAGCAGGACTCCGCGCGTTCCTGTCCCCGTACAAAATTTGGCATCGTTCTTGGATATCCCTTCCTTGGACCACTCTGGTTCAAGGAAGGAGTATCGCATTTATGGCCAGAAACCTATCCAGTCTTGTCCAACGATCATTGCAGGGGAAGACCATTTTGTTAACCGGAGGTACCGGATCGTTCGGTCAAAAATTTGCCAAGATATTAATTGAACATTTTTCGTTCAAAGCTCTTCGCATTTTCAGTCGTGATGAATTAAAACAGCATGATATGGCGTGTCAGATCCAAGATGACCGTGTCCGTTTCTTTATCGGAGACGTTCGGGATCCCGAACGGGTACGTCGGGCAGTGCAGGGTGTCGATATCATTATCCATGCCGCAGCGATGAAACAGGTCCCGACATGTGAGTACAACCCCTTTGAAGCCGTTCGCACGAATGTGATCGGGGCTCAAAACGTGATCGATGCCGCGATCAACGACGATGTTCAGCAAGTGATCGCTTTAAGCACGGACAAAGCCGTGAACCCCATCAATCTGTATGGGGCTACCAAGTTGTGTGCGGAAAGGATTTTTATTCAGGGCAATAGCTATGCAGGGCCACGTCCGACCCGTATGAGTTGTGTGCGGTATGGAAATGTGCTGGGCAGCCGAGGGAGCGTTGTGCCGGTATTTGAGGCTCAGCGGGCTCGTGGTGTGGTGACGGTGACGGATAAGCGCATGACACGGTTCTGGCTGACCCTTGATCAAGCCGCTTGGTTTGTTCTGCGATGTTTAACGCTGGCCCGCGGGGGAGAAATCTTTGTGCCACGTATTCCAAGTATCGGCATCATGGATCTGGTCGAAGCCATGGCCCCGGACTGTGCCGTGGAATATGTGGGGTTGCGTCCCGGCGAAAAATTGCATGAAGTGCTCCTGACGGAAGATGAAAGTCGGCATGCTGTCGAATATAACGACTTGTTCACGATTTTACCGGAGTATCAATCCTGGCAGGGACGTGCTCGAGAAGGTTCGGCTGGGAAACGCCGTCCGGTACCCGAAGGATTTCGCTATAGCAGCGAAACGAATGAGCAATGGCTGACTGTGGAAGAATTACAAGGGCTCTTGATGCAGACGGGTTTCACCGTGGGAAAGCCGGTGTCTCGAAAATCACATGGGTTGGTCGTGGGGTCGCGAGTGTGAGCATGATTTCCTACGGGCGACATTGGGTGGATGAATTGGATATTGACGCGGTTGTGGCCGTGCTGCAATCGGATTGGCTCACGACCGGTCCTAAGGTTCAGGAATTCGAACAAGTTGTCGCACAACGGGTCCAGGCGCTCCATGGTGTAGCCGTATCGAGTGGCACGGCTGGGTTGCATGCAGCGATAGAGGCTATTGACCTGGAACCTGGAGATGAAGTGATTCTTCCGCCACTCACGTTTGTGGCCACGGCTAATGTCGTGGCTATGGAAGGGGGTGTTCCCGTCTTTGCAGATGTGGACCCGGATACACTACTGCTCGATCCTGCATCGGTGGAGACAAAAATCTCTCCACGGACCAAAGCCATCATGGCGGTCGATTATGCCGGTCAGCCCTGTGATTATGATGCATTGCGGCGGATTGCGGATCGGCATGAGCTGGTACTCATCGCGGATGCCTGTCATTCTCTTGGAGCTGACGATCAGGGTCGCCCCGTGGGATCCCTGGCTGATTTGACGGTGTTCAGCTTCCATCCTGTGAAAACGATCACGACGGGGGAAGGTGGGATGGTGGTGACCTCTCATGCCCGCTATGCGGAACGCATGCGCATTTTCCGCAATCATGGCATTACAGCAGATCATCAACAGCGTATGGAACAAAGGACTTGGGAGTACGAAATGGTGCGGTTGGGCATGAATTATCGATTGACCGATTTTCAATGTGCCCTGGGTCTTAGCCAAATGTCCAAATTGGACCATTGGATTACACGGCGGCAGGCCGTGGCTTCGCAATATGATGATGCGTTGTTAGCCATTCCTGGTATTGAACCTCTTTCCCGTCGTGATGGGGTATCCCATGCTTATCATTTGTATGTGGTGAAGATTGACTCGACGGTATTGGGCATCGACCGTGGCGCATTGTTTGCGATGTGTCGAGATCGTGGCGTTGGGGTGAACGTGCATTACATTCCAGTCCACTTGCAGTCGTATTACCAGAATCGCTTTGGGACTCGTCCTGGTATGTGTCCGATTGCAGAAGCCGCGTATGAACAGCTCCTCTCTCTTCCTATTTATCCGATGTTGAGAAAAGAAGACATTGATGACGTTGTAAAGGTCATACGGTCAGTGGGGACTTCCTGCCCCGTTTCCGTGTAGGTGAAAGTCATGCATCCCATCTCTTTGTCACATGATGTC
>JAYWMS010000206.1:0-4521 GCA_035873215.1 Nitrospirota bacterium
CAGATCGACCAGGGCTTGGTCTCCACTGTCCATCGCGGCCTCTAACCGACGCTGTTGCTCATCCGTTAACGACTGTCCAAGTTTGGCCTGAATTTGTTGAACCAGAGCCTTGCGTTTGGCCAAGAGAATCTTCTTGAGCGCCCCCTTTCGTGGTGTTGTAGGCCTCTTCTTCGGAATCTCAGCCTTGGTCTTTTCGTGGGAAGGCCTTTTGGGAGCTTCAGCCTTGGTCTTTTTACTGATAGCCGCTTTTGGGGTTTGAGCCTTTGCTTTTTTGTTGGTAGTGGCTTTTGGCATCTGAGCCTTTGCCTTGTTGCTTTTCGCCGCTTTGGCTGGTGACGCCTTCACGGAACTGATCTTGACGACTCGAGCTTTGGCAGGTGTTTTTTTGACCACGGAAACTTTCGCGACCTTACGCCCCTTAGCCAGCGCCTTTGATTTCGCTGATGTGGTGCTACCGGAGACTGATTTTTTTGTCGATTTTGTTGCCATGGGAACACTCCTTGTTCAAAGTCCACCTTGTCACAGTCTACTTCATCACATCACTCGAAATGATCTTCCTTCTCATGTCGAGGACACTGCGGTGCGAAAAGGGCTGGATCATACCTGATCTAAGGATATGTCATCAAGGAATGAATGGAACATTCTGCCAGCTTGTGACGCCCGCCTAGGGACAATAATTCGATCAAAAATGCACAACCTACGATTTCGCCTCCTAGCTGACTGATCAGTTGAACCGTTGCCGCTGCCGTTCCACCCGTTGCCAGGAGATCGTCAACGACGAGAACCCGTTCCCCCTTGGCAATGGCATCACGATGAATCGCTAACGAATTGGACCCATACTCCAAATCATACTTCACCTCATACACATCAGCGGGAAGTTTACCGGGCTTTCGAACGGGCACAAATCCAGCTTTCAGATGGTAAGCCAGTGGTGCGGCAAAGATGAATCCTCTAGATTCAATTCCAACGACTTTTGTAATTTTTTCATCTCGGTATCGACCCACAAAATCATGAATCACCTCTTGAAGCCCGCTGGCATCCTTCAGCAATGTGGTGATGTCATAAAACAAAATTCCGGGCTTAGGAAAGTCCGGAATTTCTCGAATTAACCTTTGGTAAGCCATGATTCAGTCCCCTCTAGTCCAATCGACATTCGCCACCTTAATTATCGTACTCGTCAATACCGTATATGGAAGTCGGCATCACGATAAACAGCTTCCGTCCATTCGACATCAATTGTATCAACACGCGAGTGACGAGGACCTTTTTGCAGATCCACGACAAACAACTCGATTGCATGACGCAGTCCTTCAACCTCAGTTTCTACACGACCGTCGTGTAAGTTCCTCACCCAACCGGTCAGTTTCTGCCGTTGGGCTTGCATGTGCGTATAGGCTCTAAACCCAACACCCTGGACAAGACCGGCAATCACCACACGGGCTCGTACGACTTTCTGCTCATCCATTTGTTTTGTTTCGGGATCTCCCGCCTAGGGTTCCTTTTTCCATAAATAAGAAGCCAACTTCTGAGCCGTTTGCTGCCCATCACGAATGCAATCTGGTATACCAATGCCCTGATACGCCGCGCCCGTAACGTATAGCCCCGGATAAGATGCAATTTTCTGCCGAATGCGGCTCACGCGATCAAGATGCCCAAGGGTATATTGGGGCATTCCTTGTTTCCATCGATACACCTCAGCATGAATGGGTTTGGAATCAATCCCTACCATGTCTCGTAAAGCTTCCAAGGAATGCTGTACCAGAAGATCATCATCCAATTCCATCACTTGCCCACGACCACGCCCGCCCAGGTAACAGCGGATGAGACTCTCCTCGGGCTTGGCTCGGTCTGACCACTTCATGGACGACCAGGTCGCCGCGATCAGCATTCGGTTTTCAATTCTCGGCACAACAAACCCAAATCCTTGTAACACGCCTTTTACCTGATCACGGGGAAACACCAAGGAAAGGGTCATCGTCGATGCGTAGGGAATCTGTTCCAACAACGAACCAATGTTCTGATCCATGTCCCGAATCAGTCGAGCTGTTGCATAGGCAGGTGTGGCTAGCACAACGGCGTCTGCCAGAATCACATCTCCGTTTTCGAGAGTCAGCATGTACTCCCTTGACGTCTGATCTCTGGCAGAGGATCGCAATGCAGTCGCCTGTTTCCCTAATAAGAGTCGCGCACCTCGTTGGGTCAACTCATCAACCAGCTTCTCAATCAAATCACCTAACCCACCTTTTAAGGTCGTAAAAAGCGTTCGTCCGGATGCTGGTCGTTTCGACGAGGTACGCCTTGCCCGTTGCTGAGCTAACGCGCCCTTGATGAGACCACCATGTTGACGTTCTAACTCGACAAACTGGGGAAAGGTAGCCGCGACACTTAATTCTGAGGCATCCCCTGCATAAATTCCCGCAACCAACGGTTCAATCAACCGATGAAAGGCTTCCTGCCCAAGACGACGACAAAAAAAGCTCGCCAACGTTTCTTCAGGC
Organism: Nitrospirota bacterium; assembly: GCA_035873215.1. Lineage (GTDB taxonomy): Bacteria > Nitrospirota > Nitrospiria > Nitrospirales > UBA8639 > JAYWMS01. The sequence goes on from JAYWMS010000206.1 coordinate 2,499, forward strand.
TCATCGGGACCACGTGCCGGGAGAAACCAGTCTCCGGCCATTCGGAGAATTCCGGCCCAGGTGACAAGGCCACTTTGAAAAAGCGGCCCCAACTGCGTCGGCACCATGGATACCAGACCTTGGGGAAACTCCCGCAGCCGCCCGCGAGAGTACGCAAATGTTTGACTGTTTCCCTGATTGGTATTGATCAATTCCTGGGTCAGACCCAGCCGCTCGCACAGATCTAGGCCTCCTGGTTTTGTCGTCAAAAAAGAATCGGGTCCCCCCTCGATAATCCGAGCGGCATGATGATTCGTCACAATCTTTCCACCCCATTGAGACTGGGCTTCAACAATCGCACAGTCGATGTCCAGTTGATCTTGTTTAGCCTCATCCAGCAAAGTGAGTGCCGTCGTGAGACCGGCAATGCCACCTCCAACGATCACGATGCGTTTACGATCGCCTGTTGTTTGTCCCATAAAGTGTGTACACGACGATAAAAGGTTGAATGGCTTCCACAGCTGAAACTGACCGCACCGACTCCCCCGATCTCAACGTTTTATGGAACCGGCAAAAGGCTCAGGAGGAAGGACGGAATCTGCTAGACGGTGGGCTGGCTATACCGATGGACAAACTCAATCGTGGCATCGACATGTTCCAATGGTGTTTTTGGAAGGATTCCATGTCCTAAGTTAAAGATGTAGCCTTTACGTTGCCCGGCTCGGTGCATAATGTCTTTCACCCGACGTTCGATCTCTGAAATGGGTGCATAGAGCAGGAGAGGGTCCATATTTCCCTGAACCGCGACATCATGCCCTAGAGAAGCCCAGGCTTCGTCCAACTGCACATGCCAATCCAATCCAATTACATCACTTCCAGCTGTCTTGATCCGTGTGAGCAATGTCGATGTGCCGGTACCGAAATAAATAATCGGGACACCTGCCGGTTTAAGTTGTTCAATGATCCAGCGAATATGTGGTAAGGCATATTCTTCAAAATCGTTCGGGGCCAAACAACCGACCCAACTATCAAACAATTGAATCGCCTGAACCCCAGCCTGAATCTGAACCTGTAAATAGTTCACCACCACTTGGGCAAACTTCTTCATCAATTGGTGCCATAACTCCGGCTCAGAATACATTAACGTTTTGGTTAGAATGTACGACCGAGAACTGCCGCCTTCGATGGCATAGCTCGCCAAGGTAAAAGGCGCTCCAGCAAAGCCAATAAGCGGGACACGTCCATCCAGATGCTTACATGTTAACGCCACGGCTTCTGCAGAGAAACCGAAGACATCACCATCAACCACTCGCAATCGAGCGATATCCTCCCCTTGGCGTACAGGATTCCGAATAACAGGGCCTTCTTTCTCCAGAAATGCCAGATCCAATCCCATCGGCTCAAGCGGAAGTAAGATATCGGCAAAAATGATCGCGGCATCCAAGGGAAACCGTTCAATCGGCTGCAGCGTCACTTCCGCAGCCAGTTCTGGAGTTTTACAGACATCTAAGATGCTGTGTTTCTTCCGAATCTCAAGGTACTCTGACATATACCGCCCAGCCTGCCGCATAAACCATACTGGAGTGCGATCGACTGGTTCACGACGGCAGGCTTGAAGGAAACGATGATTTGCCATAAGCAGGGGATTTTATGAGGGGGAGAGCTCGGTGTCAATAAAGGGACGAGGTAAGATCCTTAGTCCTATCCGCATTTTTTCAGTGGAAACTCTTTGACAGTCATATAGAGCCGGTTGAATGCTTTTCTTCCATTGCCCTACAGGTTCCAAGGTAAAATCGATATCAGCAGCCAACGGGAATGGTCAAAAAAGCATGCCCTCGCGAAGGCGGTGGGTCCGTTATTTCACCCGCCCAATCCCAAGGGCGCCAAGACGCCTTTTTCCACACAAAAGGCCGCACCCAATTTGGCTCGCGGAGCGTACTCACAGGATGTGAGCGCGAACGCTGCGGAGGGCTGGAAGTCTGTGAGCCCGAAGGTCCGGAAAACTGGCGAGAATGCTGCTGGCGGCTCCTTCGACCAGGCTCAG
>JAYWMS010000211.1:0-2932 GCA_035873215.1 Nitrospirota bacterium
TGGTGGCCGCTCGGGCGAGTTATGTCGCTGGTTTTGTCGGAACGGCGACAGTCCTCGCTGAACCGCTCTTTGGCATTCCCTTGTTCGGGACGATGGCTCATTCCTTTGTGCAAGCGCACGACACTGAAACTGGGGCCTTTTCTCACTTCGCCGAAACGCATCCGGAGCATGTCATTCTTCTAATTGATACCTATGATACGGAAGCAGGGGCAACAAAGGTAGTACAACTGGCGCCGGAGTTAAAAGCGAAAGGCATTGCGGTGAAAGGGGTGCGATTGGATAGCGGGGACCTGATTGTTCATGCGAGGAATGTTCGTCGTATTCTCGATGCTGGCGGACTACCGGAGGTCCACATCACTGCTAGCGGTAATCTCGATGAGCATGCGATTCAGAGGATCGTGCAAGCACAGGCTCCCATTGATGTTTTGGCCGTGGGCACGAGGGTGGCGACCTCAGCGGATGTTCCGTACCTGGATTGTGTCTACAAATTGCAGGAATATGCGGGGAGACCATGCCAAAAACAATCAGAAGGAAAGGCAACATGGCCTGGACCGAAACAAGTATACCGTGGCTATGATCGACAAGGACGTATTGATGCTGACCTGTTAACGACTGTGGATGATCTACAAGAAGGAGAATCATTACTCCAGCCCATCATGATACAGGGTAAACGGATTGGCATCGCCCCGTCTTTGGCAGACATCAGATCATATGCGGCGACACAACTTGCATGCCTCCCTGACGAATTAGAACAGCTGGATGAGGGTGTCACGATTGAAGTGCGGGTCTCTCAAGCTTTGCGTGATCTGCGAGACGTGGTGGATGCGCACGGCTGTTAGAACGGGAATCTATCCGTCCGTTTCACTTAACGAAAAAGTATGTGATGAGGATCAACGAGGGACCCGACGTTTTGTGATATTATGGTCTCCATGCCTATGAGGTCTGATGGGAAGGAATAGACATACTAATTGGCCGTATCCGTCTGCGCCTTCAACCTACCGTGGCCGTCCTTCCCGAACAATTTGGCAGCGGTTGAAGGCCGTCGTTAAAAGTCGTACCTTCAAAATTGTTGCCTATATCTTCTTGGCCTATGTTACGATTGAACTCGCCACTATCCCGTATGACGAGATTGCGAGTCTTGATACACACAATCCCAAACACACAGCACTGATGCGCCAGAGACTTGCTGAAGCCGAGGCCGACGGTAAGCGGTTAACGATCAGGCAGAAGTGGGTGCCGTTGTCGCATGTGCCCAAGGATGTACGACTGGCAATCATTGTGTCTGAGGACGGTATGTTTTACGCGCATGGCGGAGTGGATTGGTATGAGGTGCAAGAGTCGATCGAACGCAATATCGAAGAAGGTCGGGCGGCACGTGGGGCCAGTACGATTACGCAACAAGTGGCCAAGAATCTATACCTATCGACAGCCAAGACTCCGATGCGCAAATTCAAGGAACTCATCATTACCTATCTTATGGAAGAGCAGCTTCGTAAACGGAGAATCCTGGAAATTTATGTGAACATCATTGAATGGGGACGTGGGATATTTGGCATTGAAGCTGCGGCGCAGCGATACTTTCATAAGTCAGCCAGGGAATTGACGCGGGATGAGGCGGCACGTTTGGCTGCAGTCATTCCCAGGCCGTTGCATGTGAATCCTAACCAAAATAGCCAGTATGTGCTGAAGAAGAAACAATTGATTTTGAGGAGGATGGCGTTACGACGGGCTCGCTAGAGCCACATCTTTCTCAAGGGGTCGATTGTCCCCTCATTTTGGGTTTCCATGGGCACGGGATATATCGTCATGGCCCGCGCCCTCATTAGGAATGCTTCATGTTTGTTCTACGTTCGAACTGTCCTAATACCTGATTGTTTTTCCTACCATGTATCATCCGTTGGGTAGCTCCTGGAAATATCAGATAAGAATGGTTTGTCAGATTTGAGTCGCACGGTCATAGCTTCGTTCTTGTTAATGAGAAAACCTGAAGGGAGCTTATTGGCCTCTTGCCAATCCTCTCCATCCGTGAAGAAATACAGTTTTCGACTCGTATCATAGTAGACGTTAACCGTTGGGTAGTACAGATACGTGTACATTCTTTTGGCCACCGACACCTGTCGAGCAGGTTCGAGAAATTTTGGTAAATGCCAGACCCTTGGAGTCTGTGAGGCCTTAGACATCGGAGGTTTATTGCGGACATGTTTGTGATGATGGAAACAACCTGAAGTACTTACAAAAACGCTCAGCGCCACGACAAGCATTGTGAACCGAGACAAGGCCTTCATCGTTTCTCCTCCTTCGAAACAAAGTACCCCTTGATTACTACGATTGAGTCTGTAGGGCAGGCCCTACACCTGGGGTGTATCGGTCGATTCGATATTGAGATAAGGACGCCCTGAGGAGTTGAATGGTAAGGGAAAATCTGTCGTGGTTTTTGTTGTCAATGCGCCTTGAATTTTTGTAGATGTTACAGAATGATAGCGAAACGGTTTGGTTGCAAGCAGAAATCGTGAGATGGGGAGGCTTCCATGTTGTTGATTGCCATCTTGTGAAATCCACGCGTACGAGTTTAGGGCGTGACTGGTAAGGATTGCATGCAATCACTGTAATAGGAACGGAAGGCTTTAAGGGGAGTTGTTGAAAAGAATGAAACAATAAAAGAGCATTTGGCTATATCCCCAGTATGTTTGTGCTCTTTGGATAAAAAAGGTGTAGGCAGCTGCTGACCATTCCATTGGCATCCTTCTTTGAAACATTTCACAAAATCAATAGTTCGAACTACGGCTGACGAATCCGAAATCGCTCACCTTTTGGAGAGCATTCAACTCATTCCCTTTAACTCTCGGACATGTCTTAGCTAAGTAGGGAGTTGGCTTGATGAAGGTGGGGTGTTTTGACGTTTCTCACCAATCGGGCATGAGAAGTTTTCGGG
>JAYWMS010000252.1:0-16023 GCA_035873215.1 Nitrospirota bacterium
GGTAATATCCATGACCGTTGTTATAAACGGGCCTGCGGCAATGGCCGGATCAATATGAAAGCGTTTGAGCAACAATGGTGTCACGGTCGCCATACTCGTAGAGATTAAAAAAGCCACCAGGATGGATAGACCGACGACGAATCCTAACACCGCTCCCCCGAGCCATAACCAGCCGGTTATCGTCAGCAGCGTCCCGCAAATGATGCCGAGCAACAAACCGATCCGCATTTCGCGGAACAGGACTTTCCAGAGGTCGCTGGCCTCCACGCGTCCCGTGGCCAAACCTCGAATAATCAGTGTTGACGATTGCAATCCGACATTACCGCCCATAGCCGCCACTACCGGGATGAACGTAATGATCGCCACAACTTCTTGAATAGCCACTCGATACCACCACATAACCAATCCTGATGCCAGACTTCCTACTAAATTCGTGAACAACCACGGCAGGCGCAACGCGACAGCCTGCACACTTGACGTGTGCATGAAGGTGTCCTCTTCCGCCGCTCCCGCCATTTTCAACATGTCTTTCGTGTCTTCTTCTCGAATGACGTCGACAATATCATCGACGGTGATAATACCAACCAACCGTCCAGAATCATCTAAGACCGGAATCGCCAGCAGATTATAGTTGGCCACTTGGCGGGCCACTTCTTCTTGGTCGGTGTCGACCGTTACCGTAACAATGTCTCGTTTCAACACACTCTTTAATTCAGCCGTTGGCGCGACCACTAACAATTCTCGGAGTGAGACTACCCCGGCGAGACGCCCTTCCTGATTAATTGCGTAAATATAAAAGACGGTCTCAGCTTTCGTCTCTTGCTGTAGGTGTTGGATGGCTTCCTTCGCCGTGGTGTCTTCCAGCAACGCGAGGAACTCTGTCGTCATGATGCTTCCCGCCGTCCCTTTGGGATAGGCCATGAGGTGGGCGACTTCTTGGGACTCCTTCGCTTTCATCAACGGCAAAATTTCCTGCGAGCGTTCTTCTGGTAACACGCCCAAGATATACGCCACGTCATCAGCCGGCACGGCTTGCAGAATCCATGCGATTTCTGACGCCGCACGCTCTTCTATAACTTCCAAAATCGTCTCCCCATCCAACTCACTCAAGACTTCGCCACGTTGCGCATCGTTTTCAACCAACTCAAACACTGTTCGCTGTTCCTGGGAGGTGTTCAGATGCATGATGACACGGGCCATATCCGCCGGATGCAATCGCGTCATAAGGTTTGCGACATTGGTGATCGCCCCGCGTTTCAGCAAACGCCGCACGGATTCTAAGACCACGTCAAAACGACGCTGACGATTTCCGTCATGCTGCGACGATCGCATCTTCGTCGGTTCATTTGGAACGTTTTCAGTCAATCGGAAAGGATTAGCCATGATCAGACACGTAACGAAACCTTGATTATATTGCAATGGGAATGTTGAAAAAAGCATGTCCTGAGCTGTGTCGAAGGGACCGCCAGCGGCATCTTCGCCCTTTTGTCTGACCTTCGGGCTCACAGACTTGCCGCTCTTCGCGGCGTTCGCGCTCACATACTGGGAGTACGCTCCGCGCGTCAAACTGGCTGCGGCCTTCCCGGACGGACCCTTCGGAAAGACTCAGGGCATGCTTTTTTGACCATTCCCCTCCGCTGCTGCTATCGATTGCGCCTACGGCATGTATGAAGCATGTGAGAGAAATATTCGATAGACCCACAATGCCTACTTGGGCATAACTCCCAAATCAATGAACGAGCATAGTGACATGATCCATAGATGCTAACGACCCGATCAAACCACGCCGTCAAACTTTAAAAGACGGCCTGCGCAAAACCATTCCTAATACCCCAGCTCCATCAACATTCGCTCATCATCCCGCCACCCTTCCTTCACTTTCACCAACAACTCGAGAAAAACCTTCCTCTCAAATGCGGTTTCCATCTCCAACCTGGCGGCAGTGCCGATTTCTTTTAAACGAGCCCCACCTTTGCCAATCACGATTCCTTTTTGACCTGGTTTTTCGACCAAAATCGTCGCGGCGATTTTCGTCAATCTCCCTTCCTCAATAAAGTCGTCAACGATCACCGCTACGGCATAGGGCAATTCTGCTTTTGTCTGCTCAATGACTTTTTCACGAATGACTTCGGCAGCCAACTGCCGAATCGGCTGATCCGTCACGAACTCGTCATCGTAGCCTTCACCCTCCTCAGGGAAGTGCTCAAACACTAACCCTATCAAACGATCAACATTCAACCCAGTCATCGCAGAAATGGGGACGATCTCCGTCCCCTGACATAACGCCTGATAGGCATCGAGTATCGGTAACAGTTTTTGCTTGTTGATGAGATCAATCTTATTCACCAGGAGGTAAACCGGCAGTGCCGGCCTGGTCCGTTGTAGCGTGGCGACCTGTTCTAAGACCAACCGATCACCGTCCCCCGGCAATTTACGACCATCGACCATAATGGCCAAGATATCGGCACCCTCCAACGCGTCCCAGGCCGTTTGCACCATGCGCTTATTCAGTCGATGCCACGGTCGATGCAGTCCGGGTGTATCCAGTAAAGCCAGTTGTCCCTGCGAACAATGTGCCACGCCCAAGATGCGTGTCCTCGTCGTTTGCGGCTTATCCGACACGATCGCCACTTTTTGTTGCACGAGGGTATTCACCAGTGTGGATTTGCCCACATTGGGACACCCCAAAATCGCCATGGTTCCAAATTTCATTTTTTTTTGGTCAGTAACTTCAGGAAGGAAGGAGAGAACAAGGTGGGACATTCGATTTAAAGACTAGCCCATCACAAAAACCCTCCTGTTCTCCCTCATCAGCTGGTTACGGCGTTTCCACCAATTGATACACTGTTTCACCCTTGCGCACATAGCCCAACCGTTCTCTTGCCAATTTCTCCAAGGCCAAGGGATTGGTCTCGATCTGGTAAATCTCCTCAGTGAGTACGTGATTCACCATTTCTAGCTCCGCGATTTCCTGTTTCATTCGCTCGAGTTCGGTGGTCATTTTGAAGTAGTTCGCAATGCCTGTCGCTTCAAACAACCAAATCCCTAGGAACGTCACCCCACAGACGAATAGGATCTGCATCTTTCGAGTCGGTGACAACCCCCACTTGGATGTAGCTTTTTTTCGACGCCGTTTTTGGTTTTGCCGAATCATGCCGATGCATTCCTTGCCTGCAGTACGGCAGAACCTCGATAGATAGAGGTCGCCCCTAATTCTTCTTCGATCCGTAATAATTGATTGTATTTCGCCAACCGATCCGTGCGCGATAACGACCCCGTCTTAATTTGCCCGGCATTCAAGGCGACAGCCAGATCCGCAATCGTGGTATCTTCCGTTTCACCTGATCGATGTGAGATCACCACCCCGTACCCTGCGCGTTTGGCCATTTCGACCGTTTGCAATGTTTCCGTCAACGTGCCGATTTGATTCACCTTGATCAAGATCGCATTTGCCGATTGCTCTTTGATCCCTTTGGAAAGATATTCGACATTGGTGACAAAGAGATCATCGCCCACCAATTGAACCCGATCACCCAACCGTTCCGTGAGGGTGTGCCATCCTTTCCAATCATGTTCACTCAGCCCATCTTCAATTGACACGATCGGATAGTGTTTGACCAGGTCAGCATACCAGTCAATCATGTGTTCTGACGACCAGGCTTTTTTGCTCTCCGCACGAAGGACATAACTTTTCTTGGAATAGAATTCGCTAGCAGCGGCATCAAGAGCCAGCACGATGTCTTTGCCCGGTCGATAGCCCGCTTTTCGAATCGCGTCCATGATAATCGTTAATGCTTCTTGATTCGACTTGAGTGCTGGGGCGAAACCGCCTTCATCCCCGACAGCCGTGCTCAACCCCTTTGATTTCAGCAACGCCTTGAGATGATGAAAGACTTCTGTTCCCATCCGTAACGCTTCACTGAATCGTTTGGCCCCAACCGGCATGATCATGAACTCTTGCACGTCCAGCCCATTATTCGCATGCGCCCCACCATTAATGATGTTCATCATGGGAACCGGCAGTTCACGAGCATTCGCTCCACCCAAATATCGATATAATGGTTGACTGGTCTCAAACGCAGCGGCCCGTGCCGTGGCCAGCGACACCCCGAGAATCGCATTGGCCCCCAACTTTGATTTATCTTTGGTCCCATCCAACGCAATCATCGTTGCATCCAGGCCCGCTTGATCTAAGGCTTCGAAGCCCTTTAACTTTGGACCCAGTGTTTGGGTGACAGACTGTAAGGCCTTGCCGACGCCTTTTCCTAACCACCGTTTTGGATCGCCATCACGTAATTCCAACGCTTCACGAGTCCCAGTGGAGGCCCCTGATGGAACGGCTGCCCGCCCCCAAGCACCACTGACCAAGTGCACATCCACTTCCACGGTTGGCGTTCCTCGTGAATCAAGGATTGACCGTGCTTTGATCTCGCGAATGGCGCTCATGCTTTCAATCCCTTTCGTTCAGTGATATGGCAGGGAATGTTGAAAAAAGCCGCCAGCGGCGTTCTCGCCCTTTTGCCTGACCTTCGGGCTCACAGACTTGCCGCTCTCTGCGGCGTTCGCGCTCACGTACTGGGAGTACGCTCCGCGCGTCAAAAGGGCTGCGGCCTTGCTGGACGAACTTTTTTGAACATTCCCTCTACTGATGGTGCCCGTCTTATCACGAGCTTTTATTGGCCAATGAAGTGTAAACATTCAACAGGCCCTGACAAGGGGCTGAGATTGACAGTTTAAGCAGGGTCATGACCACACGAAGCTACTGAACATCCAGTGTGCACGAAAGGCAGTTGCACATCACAATACCGACAACTTTTTTTTGAGCAACTCGTTGACCTTCTGCGGGTTGGCCTTTCCACTCGACACTTTCATCACTTGCCCAACGAAGAATCCTAACACCGTTTCTTTGCCGCCCCGATACTGTTCCACCTGTGTGGGATTTTTAGCAAGCATCTCATCAATCATGGTTTCCAGTTCACCTTCATCGGACACCTGTTGCAAGCCCTTTTCGCTCACAATTTCCATCGCGGTTTTGCCACTGGTAAAAAGTTCGGGGAAAATTTCCTTGGCGATTTTCAGACTAATCGCCTCCTCATGAACCATCTTCAGGAGTGCCACCAATCGCTCGGGGGATACCGGAGACGATTCTACCGAAGTTCCGGATTGATTCAGTTCCCGTAACAATTCACCCATCACAAAATTGCTAATGGTCTTCGGTTCAGCAAACAGTCTCACACAATCTTCAAAGTAGTCAGCTAAAGCCCGAGAGCTGGTCAGGATTCCCGCATCATAGTCAGGCAGTTTATACTCAGTGATGAACCGCTGTTCACGCGCACGCGGCAATTCCTGAAGCGTGCCTTGAAGGTCGGCAATCCATTCATCAGAAATCGTCAAGGAGACCAAGTCAGGATCGGGGAAATAGCGATAATCATGCGCCTCTTCCTTGCTGCGCATGACCGCCGTTTGCCCGCGTTCAATATCCCACAACCGAGTCTCTTGGTGAATTGTCCCACCTTCATTCAAGACCTTCGTTTGACGCATAATCTCATATTCAATCGCATCCTTCACAATCCTGAACGAGTTGATATTCTTGAGTTCCACTTTAGTCCCAAGCGTCGTCGAGCCAGACGGACGAAGCGAGAGGTTCGGCTCGCACCGAAGACTGCCTTCCTCCATATTTCCATCACACGCTTCGACGTACATCAACACATCACGCAACGCTTTTAGGTAAGCCACGACTTCCTCAGCGGAATGCATGTCGGGGTCTGTGACAATTTCCAATAACGGCGTTCCTGCCCGATTGAGATCAACCAAGCTCCCCGAGATGTCCGAAGAATGAATATTCTTTCCGGCATCTTCTTCTAAATGCGCGCGTCGTATGTTGACGCGTTTGGTCGTCCCGTTCACCGTCAAATCTATCCATCCATGTTCACAGATTGGCTCTTCGTACTGAGAAATCTGGTACCCTTTCGGGAGATCAGGATAAAAATAATGTTTCCTGGCAAAGATGTTTGGCGAACGTATGGAGCAGTTTAGGGCCAACCCGGTACGGACGGCCATTTCCACGGCGGATTTATTGAGAACCGGCAACGACCCCGGTAGCCCCAAACAGACAGGACAGGTTTGAGTATTTGGTGGCAAGCCAAATTCCGTCGCACACCCGCAAAAGATCTTTGTGCGGGTCTGCAGCTGGGCATGGACTTCCACCCCTATGACGGTTTCATAGGTCACGTTTAGGAATACGGTTCATCATTGGACGAACCACGCTTGCGGCGTATCGCATCCTGCCCGGTATCAATCGCATCTTTCACGATTGCCCCGGCTTCATCGACAAAATCTTTTCCCTTGGTCACGACTTCACCCCATGTGTCGGTGGCACGCTCCGACAAATCTTTAAAATCATCACTGGCTCTCCGTGCGGCCCGTAGCAGCGTTTCTCTTGATTCGCGCCCGGTCTGGGGGGCCATCAGAAATGCCGTGGCCGCTCCCAGCAATATCCCACTTAAAAATGCCAGGGCCACACTTCCCGCGGATGCGCCTGAATTATTTCCTCCCATGAGTTGGTCCTCCTTCGTCTTTGTGTATCCGATCTTTGATGGATGTTGCGATAGCCTTTACCCCTTGGAATATTCCCGCGGCTTTTAACACCAGTGCCGCGCTTTGTCCGCGGACCGCGCTATGCACTTGATTAACCGTCTCCCCGATTTGCCCAACGGCATTAAATAACACCGATGCGCGATCTACGCCCTGCTTGGCTTGAGTCGACATAGCTTGGACATTTTGGGTCGTAGCCTTAATATCTCTGAGCAGGTCGGGCAATTGACTATTCAGTTGGGCCAATAAGCGTTCCGATTGTGCCACTGTTCGTCTGAGTTGCACCACTGTTGGCACGAGATATCCCACCAACACTACAAAGGCAACTGCAATGACTACTGCTGCAAAGTCAATCATACCCTTGTCCTTCCTTCACCGAATGCCTGGACGTTTTTTTCGCCAGTCCGTCACCAATTCATAAGCTCGGGCTGCCCGGAGTAGGGTTTCTTCCTCGAAGGGCCGTCCGAGTAATTGCAACCCAATAGGCATCCCTGTCCGGCTGAACCCACAGGGAATGGAAATCGCCGGGATCCCAGCCAAGCTCGCAGAAATAGTGTACATGTCTGATAGGTACATTTGAAGAGGATCTTCGATTTTTTCTCCCAGCTTGAATGCCGGCGTCGGCATCACGGGCGACACCAGAAAATCCACTTTTTCGAACGCCCGATCAAAATCTTGCTTGATCAACGTGCGAACGGCTTGAGCCTTTCCATAATAGGCATCATAATAGCCACTGCTTAAGGCATAGGTTCCTAACATGATCCGACGCTTTACTTCCTGCCCAAACCCTTCCTGACGGGTTTCCTGATACATCTCAAGCAAGCCTTTACTATCTTTCGAACGGAGCCCGAATTTGACGCCATCATACCGAGCCAAGTTTGAACTGGCCTCTGCGGGGGCCAGGATATAATAGGTGGCCACCGCGACTCCCGTATGTGGGAGCGAAACCTCTTCAATCGTGCCGCCTAACTCCTTCAGTTGCTCAATGGCGGTGCGAACCGCCTCTTCGACTTCAGGATCCAAGCCTTCGCCAAAAAACTCCTGTGGTACACCAATCGTGAGTTTCTTCACGTCCCTCTTTTTGAAAGCTTTCGTAAAGTCTGGAACCGGCTGGGCAGCTGAGGTGGAATCTTGGGAATCCTGACCGGCTAACACATTCATCATGATGGCTGCATCCCGCACATCTTTGGTAATCGTGCCAATCTGGTCCAATGACGATGCAAACGCAATGAGCCCGTACCGCGATACCCGTCCATAGGTTGGCTTAAGGCCCACCACCCCACAACAGGCTGCCGGCTGCCGAATGGAGCCACCCGTGTCCGTCCCCAACGCCGCCACGCATTCATCCGCTGCGACGGCTGCAGCCGAACCTCCACTCGATCCACCCGGGACATGTGACAATTTCCAAGGATTGCGACTTGGACCAAATGCGGAATGCTCGGTCGACGACCCCATCCCAAACTCGTCCAAGTTGGTCTTCCCGATCAACATGAACCGTTGCTGGCGAAACGCCGAGACTGCCGTGGCATCATAGGGAGGAATAAACTGGCCCAGAATGCGCGAGCCACACGTCGTCTGAAAACCCTTGGTACAAATATTGTCTTTGATGGCAATCGGCATCGCCATGAGCGGTTGCGTCTTGCGCCAGGTTTTCAAATCCCGATCCAACTGTTCAGCTTCAGCCAATAGGGTATCTTTATTGTTGATCGTGATGAATGCCTTGACCTTTGACTCAACGACGCTGAGCCGTAAGAAAAACGCGCGGACGATTTGTTCTGCCGAGGCGTCACCCTGCGTAAATCGATCCTGCAATTCGCTGAGCGTTAGTTTAAATAATGACATACTAAAGATAAGTCTAGTCTATGCTTGAAGATCACAATTCACACGCAAGACCTGAAAGATTTTGAATGATAGAAACGTCACAGGTAGGATTTCGTAAATCTCTTCCCAGGGGTCCTTATCACAAAACAAGAAATCCAATCTTCATCTATATATCATAGGCTCGATCCCCAAGAGAGATCGCACGATGTTCATAAGGTTCGCTCGTCTGCGTGAAACAACCCCTAGCCTTCGTCATTTCTTCGGGAGGGAAGCTCCGCGAAGGCAAGGAGATGGGTGCACTTTTTTAACATCGAGCTAAGGAGCATTCACGATTTTATTTTGCTGGCTTACCTGAATGATCTTTGGGCGATGATGTTTGACTTCGTCTTCGCCATAATATTCATAACAAAAAATGATCACTTGGTCGCCAATAGCGCCCTTTCTAGCCGTTGGCCCATTAAGCACGACATCCCCGGAACCTCGTGGTCCGGAAATGGCATAGGTCGTAAAGCGCTCTCCATTGTTGAGATTCGACACCATCACCAGCTCATACGGGAGAATACCAGCGGCATCCAGCAGGTCTTCATCAACCGTCAAACTTCCCTCATAGTCCAAGCAGGCATCAGTGACCACCGCCCGGTGGATCTTTGCACGTAACATTTGTCGAAACACGGGTATCCTTTATTACCTAATATTTACCGATCGTTCAAAATTTTCGGAACTTTGAAGAATCCACTATGGGCCTCTGGAGCGTTGCGCAAGGCGTCATCTTGGGAAAGTGAAGGCCGGACCACATCATCACGTAATACATTCTCACCCCCAACCGGCGATGGGGATGGATCAATCTCGTGGGTGGGAACCTGATTCAGGACATCCATGTGAGATAAAATACTACTAAGCTGATGACTGAAGCGCTCTTTTTCATCTGCGGCAAGCGTCAGTTTCGCTAAGGCAGCGACTTTCTCAACTTCTTCTGGATTGAGTTTCATCTGTAAAACATACCTTGGTTATATGGTATGGCCTCGTATCTAACGGTGTAACCGATATAACATGTCATATCCCAAACTCGCCAACCGCCTAAAATAAGAAATTGCTACTGTACCATATTTCTCAAAATTACACATGTCCCATGAACTCTTCAAGGAAAGCTCCGAGAAAGAGAGGAAGAACAGATTGTCCAGTTACCGAGATCTCGTTTTTTGAGGAAAGCGCATTACCCTTCAGCCATCAACCCTTCGTCCGAAAACGAAAAATATTGGCCATCGCCTATGATGACATGATCTAAGACTGGAATGCCGAGAATTTCACCTGCAGCTCGAAGCCGAACAGTGAGTTTTCGATCTTCTACACTGGGTTGAGGATCTCCGCTGGGATGGTTGTGCAAGAAAATGACTGCTGCAGCGGACTCTCGTACCGCCTCATTGAAGACTTCTCGTGGATGGACAATGCTGGCGTTTAGACTTCCTTCCGACACCGTGACATCTCGTATCACGGTATGCTTGGTATCTAATAAGACGACCTTAAACACCTCCTTCCGTCGATCTCGAAGCAACGGATAGAAATGTCGATAAAGATCCCCGCTTTTCCCAATTCTGGTCCCGGTCGTCAATGGAGTTGAAAGGACGCGCTTCCCCAACTCAATCCCGGCCAGGACCTGAGCCGCTTTGGCTGGCCCCACACCGGGAACCATGCATAGTTCTTCCACCCCCCGATTAGCCAAAGCCTGGAGACCACCTAAATGCTGAAGCAAATCAATGGCCACTTGCACTGCCGTGGAATCCTGTCGCCCAACACGTAACAGAATGGCAAGGAGTTGCGCATCTGACAATGAACCTGGGCCCGCTTGGTACAAGCGTTCCCGCGGACGCTCGGACTCGGGCCATTGAGTTATGTTCTTGGACAGTAATGAGTTTCCCATGATCCTCTTACTGATAATGCACTCAGGCTATTGCAAAACCACGGCCGATTTGTCGAAAAAAAACTACCCGCCAAGCGAGTGTCAGGGACTATACCATACCGCCAAGTGTCAAAGCATGGCCTTAGCCGTTTTCTCTTGCTGGTTTTCAAAGGGGTATGGTAGTTTTTCACGCTTAGGAGAATATTTGCACCGATGAAACTCGTGGCTGGCATTCAAAAGGGTCGACGTCTCAAACAACCCGTCACCCTTGGGATTCGGCCTACTTCGGCTAAGGTACGAGAGGCCGTGTTTGGGATTCTGAGGGACCACGTTCTGAACGCGAGAGTCTTGGACCTTTTTGCCGGTACTGGAGCACTTGGTTTGGAAGCTCTGAGTCGCGGTGCCCGAAGCGTCATGTTCGTAGATCACGCCCCTGCCGCATTACGTGTATTGCAAGAAAACATTCTGCGCTGTGAGTCCAAAGAAAAGAGCCTCGTTATTCGACAGGATGTTAGGCAGTTTCTCCAGACACTCACATCGGATGATCATGCTGACCGATTTGATCTGATCTTTGCCGATCCGCCCTACCATACTGGGGAAATAGAGTCCGTCCTGGAACTGCTTGGCCGCACAACGATTCTCTCTCCTCGTGGCATTCTGGTGATAGAACATTTCCACAAAGAGCAGGTACCCGAACAGACTGGGTCTCTAAGGCAATACCGGGAAGCTCGTTATGGTGACACAACAGTAAACTTCTTCTCTATGAAATCAAACCAAGAACGCTCCTCATGCGCGTAGGGGTCTATCCAGGCACCTTTGATCCCATCACTCGCGGACATACTGATATTGTCATGCGCAGTTTGCGCGTATTCGACCACTTGATCGTTGCCATCGCTCCCAACACCAGAAAGGAACCGGTATTGCCGTTGGCCGATCGCATTGAACTGGCAAAAATTGTGACTAAGGACATACCCAACGTGGAAGTCGAATCCTTCGATGGCTTGTTGGTCAATTATGTTCGCCGACGTGGTGCACAAGGGCTCATTCGTGGAATTCGTGCAGTTTCAGACTTTGAACATGAATTTCAAATGGCCTTGCTCAATCGAAAATTGGACGAACAGTTGGAAACGGTCTTTTTAATGCCAAGCGAGGAATACTCCTATTTGACCTCCAGCATCGTAAAAGAGTTAGCTATGCTGGGAGGCCCATTAGAGGAATTTGTCCATCCTGAAGTTGCTGACCGGCTTCGCCAGCACTATGGAGACACCTACGCATGAAACTGGCCACTCGCACGACACGGATCGTACCTTCGCCCACGCTGAACATCACGGCCACCGCCAAAGCCATGGCGTCCCAGGGACTGGACATGATCGAGTTCGCAGCCGGTGAGCCATCCTGCGACACGCCAGACTTTGTCAAAGAAGCGGCACACAAAGCTATTCACGAAGGCTTTACCAAATATACACCCGTCTCAGGTACCGAGGACCTGAGATCCGCCATTATTGATAAATTCCACCAAGATCAGGGGGCACGCTATGAGAAATCGCAAATTTTGGTGTCTTGTGGAGCCAAGCACACACTCTACAATTTGGCTCAAGCCCTGTTTGAAGAAGGCGACGAAGTCATCATCCCATCACCGTATTGGGTGTCCTACCCCGACCAAGTCCTCTTGGCAGACGCCACGCCGGTCTTTCTAGAAACACACGAATCGGAAGGTTATGCCATTGATCCCAAAGCATTAGAGGCTTGCATCACCCCACGCACCAAGGCCCTCATTCTCAACAGTCCGTGTAATCCATCGGGAGCTATCCTGAGACGTAAAACGCTGGAGTCTGTAGCCGAGGTTATATTGCGTCACGACATACTCGTGATTTCGGACGAAATCTATGAACAGTTAGTCTATGGTGAAACCCCATTCCTGAGCATTGTATCGGTGGCACCGGAACTAACAAAAAACGCGGTATTGGTGAATGGGGTCTCCAAATCGTTTTCCATGACCGGATGGCGAATCGGCTATGCAGCCGGACCAAAAGAGCTGATAGCTGCGATGACGAATATTCAGAGCCAAAGCACTTCCAATCCGAGTTCGATTTCACAGAAGGCAGCCACCGCAGCCCTTCGGGGGGATGGAAATTTTTTTGAGGCATTACGCAAAGATCTTCAACCCAAACGCACACTCATGGTTGATCGATTGAACGCAATTCCCGGCATCACCTGCCCCGTTCCTGCTGGTGCATTCTATGCATTTGCCAATGTCTCCGGTCTCTTAGGCCGACGAACGGCGCAGGGCCCGATCTCTGCCCCTGCCGATTTGGCCACATATCTTCTACACGAGGCCCACGTTGCCTGCATCCCAGGCGAACCCTTCGGCAGTGCCTCACATCTCCGATTCTCCTATACTCCTACCCTAGAAACCATTGCTCGGGGAATGGATCGTGTTGAGGCAGCGATCAAATCTCTCTCATAAAAACTTCGGCAACCCTTGACTTTTCAAGATTTGGCCTTATTTTAAAAAATAAACTCAGTTATTACTGAAGGAGGAGTCTCGTGCCGATTTACGAATACCTTTGCGAAACCTGTGACCATAAATTTGAAGTCAAACAAAAATTCTCGGATCCCCCCGTTGACAGCTGCATCAAGTGTGGGAAAAATGTTCGCAAACTGATTTCCGTCTCAGGGATTATGTTTAAAGGCACCGGTTGGTACGTCACCGATTATTCAGACAAATTGAAAGATCCGAATCAAAGTCCTCCAAGCAAGGGAACGGAAAGTTCCAATGACAAGTCGAATGGTGGGAGTGAAGCCAACGCCACAAAGGACAGCGCTCAAGGGGGAAGTAGTACCCCAGCAGCCACGAACGATTCCGGCAGCTCCAGCTCCTCGAAGGAATCCAGCTCATCGAGTTCCTCCACACCTTCAACCTCATCCAGCTCCTCGTCCTCTTCCACTCCTTCCAACCAATCGTCTTCTTAAACCTGAAGTACCAAAAGGGCCTATCCTGAGCCCCTTGACTCGGCTCAGGATAAACTCTCTATTAAAGGGTATGCCAGCACGACCCCTTTGGGTGTGATGAGTCATGAGTGAAGGGTGATGAATGAGAAAGACCATTCGATTTCCCCAGGTTTCTCCTAATCCATTATTCTCTACACGGTAAAAGGAACACATGGCCACATTGAGGAGTGCTCCGCGATTAACTAATGGTTTCCCTGTTGAAACGAAGTGAGCCGAACTTTTGTGTTCGCCTCATTTTATTTATGTACCCCAAGCCGTTTTTCAAACAACACCTGCCACACCAGTTCAGCAAATCGTTCATACCCCAGTGTGCTAAGGTGTAAGCCATCATTCGAATAGGCCGATGCCAGTAACCCCTGCGGCCCCTCAGATGTTCCATTGAATAAATCAACACATTCCATCTCCATTGCCATACAGGTCTCCTGAATCATGCGATTCAACGTGCGTCGATGATCAATGTGGGATTGAACCCATGGGGGAATATCCTGATTGACCACCTCGGACATTTCTCTTGATATCATCAAGACCTCATCACTCGCGCAGAGGGATGGGACCGTAACACCCACCGCCTGAATTCCAGAATCCTGGGCTTGTTGATAGAGATTTTTGAGGTTCTCTAAAATTAACGAAGGAGTGAGGCCACAACCCAGGTCATTCGTTCCTCCTAAAATGACGACCGTCGTTGGATGGTGACACGCAACATCACGATTAAATCGATCGACCATATCCTTGGTCATTTCTCCACAAATCCCCGTGACGGTCACGGTTCCCAATGAACCCAACCAGGTTTGTAGGAACGCCCCGTAGGGAGTGTCGGCACTCACCTGCCCGCCAATTCCGACAGACTGAAATCCAGCTGTTAAACTATCTCCAAAACAAATCAGACGATGGACCATCATTCAACCTTTTCATTTCCCAAGGTAGGGTTGCGTCGCAGAATAATATGTCAGGATGCCCCGGATAACCACATCGGTTTCTTCATCAGGTATAATATCCCAAGAACTGGGGAGATGGCTTTTCCCGATTCGGAGGCGATGAACCTTGACAGCACAGAATCCAACCAATATTCTCACATTTTTGCGTTTCCAGTGTAGGCGGCCAGTCTCTAGCGACCTGTCCCGTACATCTCATCATCCTCATATTTGAACCTTTGGTATGCCCAAGAAGGAGACCCGGGTCATGAAAGAAGTATCGTCGTTGTTCTCACTAAAACCGAGCATTCGATCATTGCTCACCCTTGGCATGCTCGCATGCTTCAGTATTGTCTTTAATCTGTCTACTGCTGGGGCTGCATCCTCGTTTAAAGTCGGACTCATCGACCCACAAAGGGTGATTGAAAAATCAAAGAACGGACAGCGCGCGTTAGCGATATTGAAGGAACATGCCAGTATACGCCAAAAGCTCCTCAAAGCTGATGAAGAGGAATTGAAAAAGTTACAGGAAGAAGGGCAAAACGCCATGAACGTTTCGGATGGCGAGAAGAAAGTCCTTCAAGAACATTTTCAGCGGAAGTTCCAGGATTATCAAAAGCGTGGGCAAGAGTTTCAGCAAGAGTTAGCACAAAAGCAAAAGGATATGGTGCTCGAATATATGAAGAAAATCGAAGCGGCAACCAAGGCCGTTGCCCAGCGCCATGGTTTTGATCTCGTGCTGGACAAAGGAAGCGAAGCCACACTCAAAATCGCGATCTATAGCAAAAAGGGACTTGATATCACGGATGAAGTGGTCAGGGAATTCAATCGACGGTATAAATAGATACATTCAACACAAGGGCAGGATGCCGCCGGAAACCGTCACGGTGCAGTCTGCCCGTCAGGCCAGATTTGTGTAGTTCCTTGCACAATCTCATAACCCGCCTTTCGCCAGGCCTTGATACCACCTGCCATCGACCACACCCGTGAATAACCCATTTCCTGAAGATTCGCCGCTGACAGTACCGAACGGTACCCACCTCCACAATACAAAATAATTTCAGCGCCGCGATCAGGGACTATCGTTTCAATGTCGCGTTCCAAGATACCCCGCCCGAGATGTACCGCACCCTGGGCATACCCTTGAGCAAACTCGTGATCTTCACGCAGGTCAATGAAATGGAAAACCGCCCCCTGATCAAATCGACTCTTGACCTCCTCGGGACGACATTCGCGAACTCCTGCTTTCACTTTCTCGACAAGTTTTTCAAACCCGGGATTGTGAGCCATCAAATTGTTCCATTCCTAAAAAATGAATGCGTTTTAATGACCGCACCATATCATATGTGGGTGGACATTTCTAAGCAGAACGGTTAAGGGATATACGAATATCCTGTAGTTAGACAATGGCATTTTTTCCTTTCTAGAGTCTATGAACCTGATTCTATGGTCCTCTACCCGCCTTCCGATCTCACGATCGCGAGGCATGCCGAATCGCATCACTTTAATATGGGCAATCCTGCTCCAAATCGTTTTACCGTCATGCACGAACCAGCATGCTCAGATACAAGATACCATTTCACAAACATCTCTTGGGGTTCCTGGTGTACATGGCGGTGTTGTCGCAACGTCCGAACCACGGGCGACCAAAGCAGGAATTCGTATCCTGAAGCAAGGCGGAAATGCCATTGATGCCGCGGCCGCCGTCGCTTTTGCGCTCAATGTGGTAGAACCGCACTCATCCGGCATTGGCGGGGGAGGATTCATGATGATCTTCCTCGCGGAGCC
>JAYWMS010000255.1:0-3072 GCA_035873215.1 Nitrospirota bacterium
AGTACGTGAGCGCGAACGCCGCGAAGAGTGGCAAGTCTGTGATCCCGAAGGTCCGGCAAAATGGCGAGAACGCCGCTGGCGGCCCCTTCGACCAGGCTCAGGACATGTTTTTTCAACATTCCCATTAAAGGAATAAAGAGGTAATTGTGAGCGTAAATAACACGGCCCTGGCTGATATCCAAGCTCTTCTTCATCAGCGAATCGTTATTCTGGATGGTGCCATGGGCACGATGATTCAGCGTCATAAGCTGGAGGAAGCCGATTTTCGTGGATCACAGTTTGCAGACCATGGCTCTGATGTGAAAGGGAACAATGATCTCTTGGCCCTTACTCAGCCGGCCTTGATTACCTCCATTCATCAGGAATATCTGGAAGCCGGTGCGGATATCATTGAGACGAACACATTCAATTCAAATGCGATTTCCATGGCTGATTACAAGATGGAGTTCTTGGCCTATGACTTGAACGTGGCAGGTGCGCAGGCAGCTAGAAAGGCTGTAGAGGCAGTGATGGCAAAAGATCCCTCTCGCCCACGATTTGTCGCGGGAGCGGTGGGTCCGACGAATCGCACAGCCTGTATGTCCCCTGATGTCAATGACCCTGCGTATCGGGCGGTCACCTATGAGCAGCTGCGCGAGTCGTATTACGAACAGGTGCGTGGTCTGGTGGACGGCGGAGTGGATCTTATCCTTGTGGAAACCGTGTTTGACACCCTGAATGCGAAGGCCGCCTTTTTTGCTATTGATCAGTACTGTGAAGAAAATCGTTGTCAGTTGCCGGTGATGATTTCAGTGACCATTACTGATCAAAGTGGGCGGACGCTATCCGGGCAGACCATTGAAGCCTTTTGGAATTCTATGGCACATGCACATCCGATGAGTGTCGGTATCAACTGCGCATTAGGGGCAAAGCAAATGCGGCCCTATATCCAAGAACTGTCAAAAATTGCACCGATCTACATTAGTTGTTATCCGAATGCTGGGCTGCCCAATGCGTTTGGTGGGTTTGATGAAACCCCTGAGAAAATGGCGGACGATTTGCGCGATTTTGCCGGGAATGGCTGGCTCAACTTCGTGGGAGGATGCTGCGGGAGCACCCCGGATCATATCCGAGCAATTGCCGATGCGGTAAAGGATTTGCCGCCACATGTACCGGTGAGTGCGGATCATGTTAGTCGTCTTAGTGGCTTGGAACCTTTGACGATTCGGCCTGAGGCCAACTTTATCAATGTAGGAGAACGGACCAACGTCACGGGATCGCCAAGGTTTTCGAAGCTGATTCTGAACGGCCAGTTTGAAGAAGCTTTGTCGGTCGCTCGTCAACAGGTGGATGGGGGGGCACAGATTATCGACGTGAATATGGACGAAGGAATGTTGGATTCTGAAAAGTCCATGGTCCACTTTCTGAATTTGATCGCATCTGAACCGGACATCTGTCGCGTGCCCATTATGATCGATAGTTCCAAGTGGTCGGTCATTGAGGAAGGATTGAAATGTGTGCAGGGAAAGAGTGTTGTTAATTCCATCAGCATGAAGGAAGGCGAGGACTCGTTCAAAGAACATGCACGAGCCGTCAAGCGCTACGGAGCTGCGGTGGTCGTGATGGCGTTCGATGAAACGGGGCAGGCTGATACATTGGATCGAAAGGTCGAGATTTGTACGAGAGCCTATCGAATTTTGACAGAAGAAGTGGATTTCCCGCCGGAAGACATTATATTCGATCCCAATATATTAACTGTGGCAACGGGGATTGAAGAGCACAATAACTACGCCATCAATTTCATAGAAGCCACTCGACAGATCAAAGCCACACTTCCGTATTGTAAAGTCAGTGGCGGTCTCAGCAATATTTCGTTTTCGTTCCGCGGAAACAACGCAGTTCGTGAAGCCATGCACTCAGCCTTTTTGTATCACGCGATACAGGCCGGCTTGGATATGGCTATCGTGAATGCCGGTCAACTTAGCGTGTACGAGGAAATCCCCAAAGACCTGTTGAAGCTGGTCGAAGATGTCTTGTTCAATCGTCGACCTGATTCGACCGAGCGGCTAGTGTCCTTTGCTGAAACAGTGAAGCAGGGAGGCAAAGTCGTCGTGAAAGATGATGCATGGCGAAAAGGCCCGGTAGAAGAGCGGCTGTCGCATGCCTTGGTCAAAGGCATTGTGGAATATATCGATCAAGATGTGGAGGAAGCCAGGCAACAATTTGATCGTCCCCTGCATGTAATTGAAGGACCGCTAATGGCCGGGATGAACGTGGTGGGGGAGTTGTTTGGCTCGGGCAAAATGTTTTTGCCGCAGGTGGTGAAAAGTGCGCGGGTCATGAAAAAAGCTGTTGCGTTTTTATTGCCTTTTATGGATGCGGATAAGGAAGAGTCCGGGGGAGGCGCGCAAGGCAAGATATTGCTCGCGACCGTGAAGGGCGATGTTCACGATATTGGGAAAAACATCGTGGGAGTGGTACTTGGGTGCAATAACTATCAAATTATCGATCTAGGCGTGATGGTTCCCTGCGATAAAATCCTCCAAACCGCAAAAGAACACAACGTCGACATGATTGGATTGAGTGGGCTGATTACGCCGTCTTTAGATGAAATGGTCCACAACGCGAAAGAAATGCAACGGGAGGGCTTTTCCATTCCCTTACTCATCGGTGGCGCCACAACGAGTAAAGCGCATACCGCCGTGAAAATCGCACCAGGGTATCAGGATCCAGTTGTGCATGTGCTGGATGCCTCGCTTGCGGTGAATGTTGTCAGGCAGCTGTTGAGCAAGGAAGAAAAATCCGGTTTTGTGGAGAAGGTCCGAAATCAGCAAGCTTCCTCGCGTGAGGCCTATGAAAACAAAAAGACTCAGAAAAAATTCTTGCCATTGGAAAAAGCACGTCAACGTCATGTGGCCATTGATTGGCCTGCCTCCGACCTCCCGAAACCCAACTTTTTGGGTGTCCGCGTGATTGAGGAGATGTCCTTGGAGCAGTTGGTGCCGGTAATTGATTGGACACCTTTTTTCCAAACATGGGAATTAAAAGGGCGGTATCCAAAAATATTCGATGATGCCAGGGTAGGCAGTAAGG
>JAYWMS010000270.1:0-1860 GCA_035873215.1 Nitrospirota bacterium
TTTGAGGACAAAGAATTTTATGATTACGTTCTGGACTCAAAGCAACGCCACGGCTTTGAAGTGGGCATGGACTTTTTGACCAGGTTGGAGGTTGAGTTGGTGGAAGGATTTTCTGGTGATCATAGCGAGCAAGGGGCACCCCACGTCTAGCTTCACTTCCATGGCATATTGATCTCCTGGCGACTCTTCAATTTCGACCACCGTGGCTTCCAGAGAATTCAGCACGCTGCTGGATGCTGCCGGTGCCCCAACGACTACACTGACATCACGGGCATGGATTTGTACCCGCAATGGCGCACCAATAGAAAGCCCTTGTTGCGGGATGAAAAGTGATCGCCCCTCAAACTCCACCCGGGTTAAACCAAATTCTGGCTCGTGATCGGCTACTCGTGTTTCGAGGATGGCGCCGACTATGTTTGGTTCGACCAGTCCAGGGAGATCCAATCGAGCAAACACTTCCTGAATCGGCCCAGTGGCAACCACTTTTCCTTCTTTGATCAAGACCATATGGGTGGCCAATTGCAAGATTTCGTTGAGATCGTGACTGACATAGAGAACCGGGATCTGCAATTCTTGATTGAGTCGTTGGATGAATGGAAGGATTTCTTTTTTTCGTTCCTGATCAAGTGAGGCTAGGGGTTCATCCATCAAGAGTAACTGCGGATTGGTTAATAAGGCCCGTCCAATCGCGACACGTTGTTGTTCCCCTCCTGAGAGATGGTGGACACGACGTTCGAGAAGCCTTTCTAAACCTAACAGGTCTATCACGTGATCGAATTGAATACGCCGGTCCGATGATTGGATCCGTTTCATTCCATATTCGAGATTCTGTTTGGCATTGAGGTGCGGGAACAGCCGAGCATCTTGAAACACCACGCCTACCCGTCTTTGTTGGATGGGAACAAACGTTTGATCCTCTTGCCAAATGTCTTGGCCGAATTTGAGATACCCTGTCACGGCGCGCGTTAATCCAGCGATGCAGCGAAGCAGCGTGGTCTTTCCACTCCCTGACGCACCAAAGATAGCCACGGTCCCACCAAGCGGCATGGTGCACTCCACATTAAAATTAAATCCGGGATAATCAATTTGGAATCGTGCGTCGAGGTGATTCATGGTTTTGTTCAACAATTTAAAATATAGCCAAGCGGCATTCCACAGGTTGTATGTCAGCAAGGATTCGCATTGTTTCCTCCCCTTTGTAAGGGGAGGATTAAGGTGGGGTAGAGTCTTCGCCTCAGCCCATCTTGATGCTAAATGGAGCCCTTTACACCACACCACATTTCAGTGCTTCTACCTCCCCTATCCCCTCCTTACAATGGAGGGGAACCAAGCGTGAACGGACGTTATTTTCACCCACACGATTTCCAGAAAACCCAAACCATCACATATCATGGAAAACCATATCTAACATTCCCATCATGAGACGTGGACCGGTAGCCGTCGATTAATTGTGTACACGACTGTGAGAATGAGGAAACTAAAGATCAGCAGGAAGGCCGAGAGGAAATGGGCTTGGGAATATTCGAGCACCTCGACGTGATCGTAGATCGCAATAGAGAGGACCTTGGTCACGCCAGGGATATTGCCCCCAACCATGAGCACCACTCCAAATTCCCCAAGGGTATGGGCGAAGCCTAATACGATCGCACTCAGATAACCTCGTATGGCCATGGGGGATGCCACGGTGAAAAAGGCATCGACCTTTGAGGCACCCAGCGCCCAGGCCGCTTCGTATTCGAGTCCGCCCGACGCGACATGGTACTGCGGCTTGTCCTTGACCGAGAAGTGCGTCTTGTCAACGGTCGAGATTCGACCGCAGGCGATGGTGCAACTGAAGCAACCGGCACCGGTAACCAGGTT
>JAYWMS010000281.1:0-6566 GCA_035873215.1 Nitrospirota bacterium
GTAATTCATCAACGCCGATCCCTTGTTCGGCAGAAATCGGGTAAAGACTGTCTTGACCGAGTTGATAAAAGTCGGCCAAAAGAGCATCGCTCTTCGGTGAATCTAATTTGTTAATCGCAAAAAAAATTGGTTTGGTGATGCTGCGTAAGAGGTTAACGATTTCCATGTCAAGTGGCGTGAGGCCTGCTCGACCATCCATGATAACCAGGAGTATGTCGGCTTCCTCTATCGCCAACCGAGATTGCTGTCGGATGAGTCCGACCATTCCATCCTGAGCAGAAAGGTCCAACCCGCCGGTATCTATTATTTGGAACCGGTAGCGCTGGTAGACACATTCGGCAAACAACCGATCTCGAGTGACGCCTGGCGTGTCGTCAACAATGGCATTTCTTGTTCCAAGTATGCGGTTGAATAAGGTCGATTTACCCACATTAGGCCTGCCGATGATAGCGACCACTGGCAATGAAGCTGAGTCCAGACCGATCAACCCATGTTGTGGGGTGGTTGCTTTAGAATCCTTGGCCATGGAACTGGTAACGTCTTGTAGAACGTGGGATGAAGGGTTACTGGCTGGCTGTTAAAAATAAACCTGATGCACAAGCCCTTTGCGCGGATCCGACCACCTGTCTTATCTGTTCATTTCAGCTGTGTTGTCACGGTAGCATGGGGTTTGTGAAGAGAACAAGAATCGCAAGTGTGCAGGTCCGACTAGACTGCTCGTAGATGTTAGATTATGTATGGAGGTGTTTGAGGGCCGCGGCGCATAGGATGATAAACACGCCTATCCACAAGGCGCTACGTTGAAAGGGAATGGGTTCAACGATCTGTTCTTCTTTTTCTTCCTGGGTCTCCTCCCCGGTTTCCTCAGATCGAAAAATCACGGTGTAAAGAAAGAGTGTCAGAATACCCAGAACAAGACTCAATTTTATGAAAAAGACGGTGAGATATTTGGGGTTGTGAGCAATGCCTTCCCCTGTCGTCGATTCAAGTAATACACTGACGTAGTGGAGATTGATCCCACCCGAGAACAGGATTACCACTAATAAGATGCCAACGACACGTCGGTATTGTTTATAAAATGTGTCGCAAATCGGCTTAATATATTCTTTCGGCACAGCGGTTTGTAGGCCTGGAGTCACGGCCATCACGAGAAAGGCCAATCCTCCGATCCACACGACCGCTGAAAGTAAATGTACCCAATGTACGAGGATGGGAATGACTCTATTGAGGTCGAATATGATCTCTTCCAGAGCACTCATTAGAATTTAAAGACAGGCGTTTCATTCCCAAAGCGTTTCTTGCGCAGCACTTCCATCAGTTCAATGGTAATGACCTGAATGTCTTGTTCGAGTGCGTGCCGCTCTACGCCTTTTTTGACCATAGCGCGGAGAAAGTAGGGAAGTCGATTCAACCGAGTTTCAGCGGCTTCGTCCCACTCGACGGGGATTTCTTCTGGGATGTTAAAGGCAACTTTGACCTTCTCCCCACCTTTTGGCGTGTAGAGACACCATTGGTCTTCATCCAACCAGTCGCCATGGTCGACATAGGGTCTAGCTCGGCATCCGCCACAAATGTCGCTGTATTCACAGTCCCCACATTTTCCTTTCAAATGTGGATAGCGAAATGAGTTGAAAATGTCAGATCGTTCCCAGAGGTCTACGAAACTGGTGTCACGGACATTTCCAGCTGATAGAGGCATATAGGGGCATGGTGTAAGATCGCCATTAGGGGTCACGCGGGCATAGTTGGTTCCAGCTAAACAGCCTCCTCCCATGTATCCTTGGGCCTTTGTGATCGGCGAGTTGGGGTCTTTTTCGTAGGCAAGTCTCTTGAAGTGCGGTGCACATCGAGCGCGAACCAGCATATCCTTATAACGATCCTGACTATCGACGAGGAACCCGAGAACTTCTTCATACTGCTCCGGCGTAATGTCCGTGAGTTCTTCTCCTCGTCCTGTGCAGACCATGAAAAACACATTGAGCACGCGAGCTTCAAGATTGTGAGCCCATTCTAGGACGTCAGGTAGTTCCTTGTAGTTCATGGGTTGTGCACTGAAATGCACCTGGAATTGGAGCCCGTTGCGCTTGCAGGCTTCGATGCCGGCTACTGCAGCTTCCCAGGCACCAGGCACCCCGCGGAAGGCGTTGTGTTTTTGCGGATCCAACGAGTCGATGCTGATGCCCATGCCCGCGACGCCGATTTCCACCAGTTCTTTTGCTAACCGATCATTGATGAGCATGCCATTGGTTCCAAAGACGACCATGAAGCCAAGACTCACTGCATGTCTGGCGATGTCGAGAATGTCAGGGCGGACCAACGGTTCTCCGCCCGTGATCACGAGCAGACACCCTTTGTTCACTTCAGCAATCTGAGCAAGGAGGGTGTAGCACTCTTCTGTAGAGAGTTCATCAGAACCCCCACCGGCCTTGGTCGTGGCATCTAGGTAGCAATGATCGCACTTCAAGTTACATCGCTTAGTGAGATTGAGTGCGACGAGATACGGCTTGAAATCATCAACCGTTCTTCCGTCTCCAGGACTAAGGTTGGGAGTAGAAAAATTTGAGACTTGGCTATTCTGAAGTCCAAGTTTTTGGCCAAGCTGTTGGAAATCGATGACGGGAAGTGATTTGCCCATGGGAGATTGGCTGCCTTATTGGGCGCTGGCCCCAGTTAGCTTGGCAATGATCTCTTTGACATTTCCAGATTTCATGGCCTCTTCCATGGTATCCTTAGCCTGTTCAATACCCTGGGTTGCGACATCCAGCGTAATGTCGGTGGTCCCTAGCTTTTCAGCATGTTTAATGATCAAGGCTCGCGTACAATCTCGCATAAACCCTTCTGGTGCACGTTCCAGGCGTTTTAAGGCTTCCGGGGCCCAAATATAGGGTGAGGAGGCTGTGTCAGGTTGAGTCTGTCCACCATTTGTTGTCTGTGTCACTTGAGCCTCTCCTTCATCGGATGCCGGCTTGTTCGCAAAAATTGGGGTATATTCTTCTGACGCGGCTTCTTTGATCATAGTTCCGGCATATTCAAGCGTGATCGTGGTCATGCCCAATTTCCTGGCTGATTTTTCAATTTTGGCCTTGGCTCGACGTCGCTGGAAACCGGCGGGAACGGCACGAATGGCTTCTTTGACATCTTTAGTCCATTGCATTGGAACGTCGTCATAGGCCAGCTGGGTCTCAAGGCCGCCTTCTGCCTTCGCGGCCGCATCGAAAATGCTTTTATCCACGACTTTGAATCCTTCGCCTGAACCACTGCAAATCGGGCACTTCACAGGGTTGGTCCCCTTGCCGATGTACCCACACCCATCGCACACATAGTAGGGCTGGGCCATCCGATCAATGTAGGCTTGGGTACCCGGGCTAATTGCGGGGCTGACTTGGACGGGTTTTTCCTCGACCACTTGGCCCATCATACCGCTTAAGGTGGATCCCATCAGATCGGTGGCAACGGCCTCATCGGCCTGCATTTTATTACGATCAATGCCGGACGCATCCAACTGTCCGCCCAGGGCTTTCATGGCATCCATGGCCCCTTTGGGGAGAATATCTCCGACAGCATCCTCGACAACCGAGTTACTGATAATTGTATGTCCTTTTTCAATGGCATAGCGATGAATCGCCGTTTTAGCCACGCCTCTGGCGAAAACCGGGACCTTCTCCATCCGGAGGAGCGCTTCTTCCGTCCAAGCAATGGTATATTCCGCTTGAGTATCAATCGGGGGAACAAATTTTCTGTTCGAGACCAGAATATTGCATGGCGCGGCACGAAGAAGATTTTCAGTATTGCTTCCTATATCCATATCATCATCACTGTGGACCCCGATTCGTCCGACTATTAGGAGCCAGGGCTGTTCCTTCCGTACATATTGAAGGACTTTTTCAAAGGCTTTTCCGTCTAACAATGTGGTCTTAATATCCGTGTCTTCTTCTTGTGCGATATCGCGTGAAATATCGAGATGAGATTGGTAAATCTTGGCCAATCCACTGTCGATTACCTCTTCATGGAGTTTTTCTTGTTCTTTAAAACGAAAGACTTTGCCAGCTTCTTCGCTAAGCACAGCGGAAATGCTGTGAAAAGCGGCGTAGTGGAAATAGGGATCAAACGCTGAAATCGCTTCGACGGGTTTGTTAAGCGCTTTCCCTAAGGCAAGCCCAGTTTTCAAGCCACCGAATGAGTAGGGGCTGCCGTCTACGGCCACGACGATTTTCCCACCATTCATGGGTTTCAGGTCTTTAATAATAAACATATCTGAGGATTTGACTCTCCGCAGAACCCGTTCAGTATTGCTCCCAATGACCGAGTCTTTCACTGCACCTACGCCTAATGACCCCATAATGGTCAAATCATAACCGCTGGTATTGATGTCCTCTGCTAAGACTTTCCAGTTTCGTCCTTCAAGAGAACGTCGTTCTAAGGGGAGGTTCGCCTCTGAACATTTCTGGTCGATATAATCTAGGTAAGAATCCGTGATTATTTGGAGGCCACGCGTGATGAGTGAGTCATGAATCTGCCGTTGTCGATCCAGTTCCTTTTCATCATGATATTCCTCAGGCAATCCGGCTTCCATTTGTTTGAAGCGTTTATCATGCATCTTGGCAGCATACACATGACTCCCGACCAGCTTAGAACCAAACTGCTTGGCCAACTGTACCCCAAGATCAATAGCCATATTTGAATGGTCAGAGTTATCAACCGGGATATATATCGTTTTGTACATTCAGAAGCCTCCTTGCGAAACTTCGTACATAGTCCGACGTCTCAAAGATTTGACCGTAAATGTATGTAGACTTGCTACTAGATTAATGTAGGCATACCACTAGGTATCAGCACCTGGCCACACCCTTTGCGCCGGAAATGACCGACGGATCTTAGCATCCGCTCTTCAGCTAATGCAACCAGATTTCAGTATGGAGGGCTCTGTTGTCATTGTGTACGTGAGGGCTGAAAAAACAGTCCCTTGTATGATAGGTATAAATATCTATATTTCTTTTGCCATCGTCCCCCCAAATTCATCCGTCCATACCCTAGGGGATTAACAGACTTCAGAATGCAATCTTTTTTCTGTGGATGACTTCCTGGTCTAAAGACCAAAAATGTTAATCCCGATAAACTATTGTAATGATATTAAGATGATACCTTTCTCCACCTGAGATTCATGGAATTAGGATCATTTGAAAGAGCCATTTGAGAATTCCATGGGACTCCAAGAACTGAACAAAGCTACTTCATGGATTGCGAGCTAGTACCATATTCAAGAAAACCTTGAAGCACTGGGTTTGACAAACGTCTACAAATCCCTATGATGAAGTGTTCAACGAGGTGCGTCGTTTTAATTTAGTCAACGAAAAGGTTCCTTTTCGGTTACGTCTCTGGGAGGATGTGGCCAAGAGGTGAACCTTTTTATTTTTGAGGGGACTGTCAATGAGCCAAAACTTCTTATTTACCTCAGAATCCGTCACTGAGGGTCATCCCGATAAAATTGCTGATCAAATTTCAGATGGCATCTTGGATGCTATCATGGCGAAAGATAAAAACTGCAGAGTGGCATGTGAAACACTGGTTACAACCGGTTTGGCATTCGTGGCTGGAGAAATATCGACAAAAGCCTATGTGGAGATTCCTGATATCATTCGCGACACGATTCGCGAGGTGGGCTATTCCGATGCTACCTGGGGATTTGATTATCGAACGTGTTCCGTAATGACTACAATAGATTCCCAGTCCGCCGATATTGCCATGGGTGTTGACACCGGAGGGGCAGGCGATCAGGGGCTGATGTTTGGCTATGCGTCGAATGAGACTTCCGAATTGATGCCAATGCCGATTGTACTCGCACACCGCTTGACCCGTCGTTTAGCGGAGGTAAGAAAAAAGAAAATTCTACCCTGGGTGCGACCTGATGGAAAAGCGCAAGTCACGGTCGAATACAGGAAAGGCAAACCTGTTCGGGTCGATACGGTCGTCGTATCCACTCAACATAGCGATGATGTGACCTCCAAGAAGATTGAGCGGGATATTATAGAAAAAGTCGTTAAGCCTGTTATGCCAAAAGGGATTTTTGATCCCATGACCGTCAAGTTTCACATTAACCCGACCGGGCGGTTTGTCATGGGAGGGCCAATGGGGGATACCGGATTGACTGGGCGAAAGATTATTGTAGACACCTATGGGGGGGTGGGAAGCCACGGAGGTGGCGCGTTTTCCGGGAAAGATCCGTCCAAGGTCGACCGGTCGGCTTCGTACATGGCTCGCTATATGGCAAAGAACATTGTGGCGGCTAAACTGGCAGACAAATGTGAGGTGCAACTGGCATATGCCATCGGTGTCCCGGAACCGGTCTCGATTTTGGTGAATGCCAAGGGGACTGAAAAGGTTCCTCTTGAGATGATTGATAAGTTGCTTCGAAAGCATTTCCCAACAACCCCAAGAGGGATCATTGATCATTTGAAGCTTAGGCGACCTATCTACAAACAGACCGCAGCGTATGGTCATTTCGGGAGAACGGAACCAGATTTCACGTGGGAAAAGACCGATAAGGCTGCGATCCTTAAACGTGAGGC